>NZ_JBCFQL010000010.1:0-186831 GCF_041729725.1 Flavobacterium zubiriense
GTTTTGTAAGATTTTAGAGTTGACTAGAGATTGTTTCGCGGAGTTTCTCCGAGAAAAAAAGAGGATTCACAAAGGCTTTTTATTAGATAAGCGCAAAAAAAACAATAGTTCAAACAAAGCTTCTCGATACAATTTTAAACAATAAAGCTACCGCATTATTACAAATCATTATCAGACGATATTGAATTATTTTGACAACAGAAGCACCAATGCTTCGGCAGAATCTTTTAATGCAAAAATAAAAGCATTCAGATCAAAATTCAGATGCGTTAGAAACGTTGCGTTTTTCCTTTTTTTAAGCTAACTAACATCTATGCTTAATTATTGCTTCCCCACAGGTTTTAGGACTGATCCGGACTGATCCCTGATCCGTTTTTTTCTGAAACCAATTATTAAACAAAAAAACCTCTTTCTTACGAAAGAGGTTTTTAAATATATCAAAGGAGTAATATTACAATTTAGAAACAAATTTAGTTAACTTTGATTTCAAATTAGAAGCTTTATTATCGTGAATAATATTCTTTTTTGCTAACTTATCAATCATAGAAATAACATTTGACAATTTAGAAGTAGCATCAGATTTATCAGTAGCTATTCTTAACGCCTTAATAGCATTACGAGTAGTTTTGTGTTGGTATCTGTTTAACACTCTTTTCTTTTCGTTACTTCTAATTCTTTTTAGAGCTGACTTATGATTTGCCATTTTATTTTATCTTTTATCTTTTTTACTATATTTTTTTGTAGTCCGTAAGGGAATCGAACCCCTGTTACTAAGACGAAATCTTAGCGTCCTAACCCCTAGACGAACGGACCAATATCCCTCTAGTTAGTTTTTAATCTCTTAAAGATTAATTGTAGCCCGTAGCGGAATCGAACCGCTCTTACATGGATGAAAACCATGCGTCCTAACCGATAGACGAACGGGCCATGTTACTTTTATAGTTAGTAAGAACTTTTTTTTGCAAATAAAAAGTAGCCCGTAGCGGAATCGAACCGCTCTTACATGGATGAAAACCATGCGTCCTAACCGATAGACGAACGGGCCTGTTTCTGTATTGCGGTTGCAAAGATACAACTGTTTTTTAATTTCGCAATAGCTAAGACAAAAAAAAAATATTTTTTTAATATGCTTTAGCAAAAAACACTCTTTTTGTTGATGGATTCCCAGTAAACACACAGCTTCCCGCTTCCTCTACTCCATCTAAAGGTATACATCTTATAGTTGCTTTAGTCAACTCTTTAATCTTCTCTTCCGTTGCTGTAGTTCCATCCCAATGTGCTGATACAAAACCACCTTTGTTCTCTAAAACCTCTTTAAATTGATCAAAACTATTTACCTCAGTAATATGAGCTTCTCGATAATTTAATGCCTTATTAAATAAATCTGATTGAATTTGGGCTAACAAATCACTTATAAAAGCAGCAATTCCTTCTTTAGACTTCACTTCTTTAGTCAAAGTATCTCTTCTTGCTACTTCATAAGTTCCGTTTTCAAGATCTTTTGGACCAACAGCAATTCGAACAGGAACTCCTTTTAACTCCCACTCTGCGAATTTAAAACCTGGTTTTTGGGTTGTTCTATCGTCAAACTTAACCGTAATACCCAATTTGCGTAAATCAACAATTAGGTTATTTACTTCTTGCTTTATTTGTGATAATTGTTCTTCTGTCTTGTATATTGGAACAATCACCACTTGTATTGGCGCTAAATTAGGAGGCAACACTAATCCTTGATCATCAGAATGTGTCATTACTAAAGCTCCCATCAATCGGGTAGAAACTCCCCAAGAAGTCCCCCATACATATTCCTGCTTTCCTTCGGCATTGGCAAACTTGACATCAAAAGCTTCTGCAAAATTTTGTCCTAAAAAGTGCGAAGTTCCCGCCTGAAGTGCTTTTCCATCCTGCATCAAAGCCTCAATACAATAGGTTTCTTCTGCACCAGCAAAACGTTCTGTTTCCGTTTTCAAACCTTTAACAACAGGAATAGCCATAAAGTTTTGAGCAAAATCAGCATAAACGTTCATCATTTTTTCTGATTCCTCGATAGCTTCCTTTCTTGTTGCATGTGCTGTATGTCCTTCCTGCCATAAAAACTCAGCAGTTCTTAAAAACAGCCGCGTACGCATTTCCCATCGCACCACATTAGCCCATTGATTAATCAATAAAGGTAAATCTCTATACGATTGCACCCAACCTTTATAGGTAGACCAAATAATAGCTTCACTCGTAGGCCGAACAATAAGTTCTTCTTCAAGCTTAGCATTTGGGTCGACCATTAACTTTCCTGGTCTATCAGGATCATTTTTTAACCGATAATGAGTTACAACAGCACATTCTTTAGCAAAACCTTCGGCATTTTTTTCCTCAGCTTCAAACATACTTTTAGGAACAAATAACGGAAAATAAGCATTTTGATGTCCTGTTTCTTTAAACATTCTATCTAACTCGGCTTGCATTTTTTCCCAAATTGCATAACCATAAGGCTTAATGACCATACAGCCTCTAACTCCTGAATTTTCGGCTAAATCAGCTTTTACAACCAGCTCATTATACCATTTTGAATAATCTTCCGATCGCGTAGTAAGGTTCTTACTCATATTGAATAGTTTGGCACAAATTTTGTTTTGTTTTATTTAACTAAATAGTTCCGCAAAACTAACTATTTTTGTAATGTGCAACAATAAAAAAACCAATAGATATGAAAACTAATATTTTTTCATTCCAAAAAATTCAAAATTATCTCTACATTGGATTACTAAGCCTTTTCATGGTTTCTTGTGGTTCTTATCAAAATAGCTCCTATTATAAAAGTGATGGGATTTATGGAGCTTCAAGCAATAGAGTCTATAGAACTCCAGAAAGAAACACGAATTCAGACAATTATTATAGAGATTATTTTAGTTCACTTCAAAATGACAGTGAATCTGCTGAAGTCATGACAGATATTGACAAATACAGTGATTTTGACTCAGTTGATAATGATTCTCATTCAAGTTATGCTGGATGGGGCAATAATCAAACTGGGACAATCGTTAATTATTGGGGAATGAATTCTGGTTTTGGCTGGAATAATTGGGGAATGAATAATTGGGGAATGAATTATGGATTTGGCTGGAATAATTGGGGATGGAATAATTGGGGCATGAATTACGGATTTGGTTGGAACAACTGGGGCTGGAATAACTGGGGTATGAATTATGGATTAGGCTGGAACAATTGGGGCTGGAACAATAATTATTACAACAGGGTGTATAGACCGGCCTATTCTTCTTATGCGCCAAATAGAAGAGGAACCTCTTCAGTGAGTTCTAGAAATTATGCTCCGTCAAGAAGTTATTCTACGGACAGAAACAATTCAATTGGTAGAAATTACTCAACGAGCAGAACAGCTGTTAACAGAACACCTACTTTTACGAATCCAAGAACTTACAGTTCTAACAGAACATCAACGAATACCAATAGAAATACAACTACTACGAGAACGCCTAGTAATACCAATTCGAGACAACAACAAAACAGCAACTACTCAAGAAACGAAAGCTACAACACCCCTTCAAGAACATACAGCACCCCATCATCTGGTGGAGACAGTGGTAGCAGATCTTATGGTGGTGGAAGTAACAGTGGTGGAAGTAGCGGTAGATCATCAGGAGGAAGTAGAAGATAAACAATAGTAGTTTTACAACATAAAAAAAATTAAAATGAAAAAATATCTATTTTTAATACTATTAGGTTTTGCTTTTAATACTATACAATCTCAAGAAATTAGTGACGCAGTTCGATACAGTCTAGAAAACCTAAACGGAACAGCTCGTTTCAGGGCAATGAGTGGAGCTTTTGGTGCTTTGGGCGGTGACTTATCTTCATTAAATGTAAATCCCGCTGGTTCAGCTATATTTGCATACAACCAAATGGGAATAACTGCAAGCAACACTAATACTAAAAATAATTCTAATTATTTTGGCTCTACAAATACAGAAAAAGAAAATTCTTTCGACTTTAATCAAGCTGGATTAGTATTTGTTTTTAATAATAACAACAACAGAAACAATGAAGGGTGGAACAAGTTTTCTTTAGCCATAAATTATGATAACAAAAACAACTTCGACAATACTATTGGTTCTTTTGGAATCAATCCAACAAATTCAATTGGGAATTATTTTTTAAACTATGCAAATGGTATTTCTTTAAACAGCTTTCAAAATTCCAATTACGAAAATTTAGACTTCGCAGCTCAACAGGCTTTATTAGCCTATGATACCTTTATTATCGACCCAGCAAATAACGACCCTAATCCCAACGAATACATCTCAAATGTTACTGAAGGAGGTAATTATTATCAAGAAAACACAGTTATTACTAATGGTTACAACGGAAAACTATCTTTTAACGCAGCAGCTTCTTGCAATGATAAATTTTTCATAGGGATTAACTTGAACTCTCATTTTGTAGATTACACTCAATCATCTGTTTTTTATGAAGACAATGATAACCCCCTAGAACCTACAAGTTATAGAGTAAACAAAGTTCAATTCAACAATGATTTATATACTTATGGTTCTGGTTTTTCATTCCAACTTGGAATCATTGGAAAAATAACTAATGAAGCACGAGTAGGTTTATCTTATGAATCACCAACATGGTACAAATTGAATGATAAATTAACCCAAACTTTAATCGCAGTAAGTGCTAATTTATCTGGTTCATTAGATCCCGATGTTGCTGATCCAAGACCTAATGTTTATGCACCTTATAAATTACAAACTCCAGGAAAATTAACAGCAAGTTTTGCCTATGTTTTTGGAAAAACAGGACTCATAAGCATTGATTATAGTTATAAAGATTATGGTAACACCAAATTCAAACCTGAATATGACAGTCACTACCAAGTTTTAAATAACGCAATGAACAGAACTCTCTCCAAGACTAATGAAGTAAGAATAGGAGGAGAATACAAAATTGAAAAACTTAGCCTTAGAGCTGGTTATCGTTTTGAAGAAAGTCCGTATGAAAACAAAATAACTATTGGTAACTTAAATGGTTATTCAGCTGGTTTGGGGTATAATTTTGGAGGAACCAGAGCAGATTTATCTTATGCATATGCAAAAAGAAATTCACACCAATTTATTAACCAAGGGCAAACACCTAACCAAGGCTTAACTGACGTAACCAAAATAAATTCAATCAACAACACGGTTTCTTTAACACTATTATTTGAATTATAATTACTAGAAAAACAATCTGAAAATAACCGTCTTGTCTTTTTGTAAACAAGACGGTTATTTTTTTAGTCGTGATGCCAAGGGAAATCCTCCCTATTTTTCTTCAGAAGATTATATTACACATCTCGAATAGCTTCACAAAAAACAGCTAAATGGCACGAAAACCAATTCAATTTGAATAAAAAAACGTAATTTTGCCATCCAATTTACAAATCTATGAGAACCAAGTCTTTAAAAAAGAACAAAATAAACGTAATTACCCTAGGGTGTTCAAAAAACATATACGATAGTGAGGTATTAATGGGGCAACTTCGTGCCAATGGAAAAGATGTGGAACACGAAGCTCCTGTTGAGCGAGAAGGAAATATTATTGTAATCAATACTTGTGGATTTATTGATAATGCCAAAGCAGAATCGGTAAATATGATTTTAGAATATGCTGACAAGAAAGAAAAAGGTTTGGTAGACAAGGTTTTTGTAACTGGATGTTTATCGGAGCGATATAGACCCGATTTAGAAAAAGAAATCCCCAATGTGGATCAATTTTTTGGAACTACTGAATTACCTCAATTATTAAAAGCGCTAGGTGCTGATTACAAACATGAATTATTAGGAGAACGTTTAACTACTACTCCTAAAAATTATGCCTATTTAAAAATTGCTGAAGGATGTGACAGACCATGTAGTTTTTGTGCTATTCCTATTATGAGAGGCGCACACGTTTCGCAACCTATTGAAAAATTAGTAAAAGAAGCTCAAGGCTTAGCTAGAGACGGTGTAAAAGAATTGATTTTAATTGCTCAGGACTTAACTTATTACGGTCTTGATATTTATAAAAAACGAAATCTTGCCGAATTACTAGAGGCTTTGACAAAAGTTGAAGGAATTGAATGGATTCGTTTGCATTATGCCTTCCCTACTGGTTTCCCTATGGATGTGTTAGAATTAATGAAACGCGAACCTAAGATTTGCAATTACATTGATATTCCGTTACAGCATATTTCTGATTCTATTTTGAAATCGATGCGTCGCGGAACAACTCAGGCTAAAACAACTCAGTTATTGAAGGATTTTAGAGCAGCAGTTCCAGGAATGGCTATTCGAACCACATTAATTGTAGGTTATCCAGGAGAAACTCAGGAAGATTTCGAAATATTAAAAGACTTTGTTCAAGAGATGAAATTTGACCGTATGGGATGTTTTGCTTATTCTCACGAAGAAAACACACATGCGTATTTACTTGAAGATGATGTCCCTGATGATGTAAAACAAGCACGTGCCAATGAAATCATGGAATTACAATCGCAAATTTCATGGGATTTGAATCAAGAAAAAGTAGGTCAGGTATTCAAATGTATTATCGACAGAAAAGAAGGAGAACACTTTGTAGGTCGTACTGAATTTGACAGCCCAGATGTAGATAACGAAGTATTGATTGAGGCGTCTAAACATTACTTAAAAACTGGCGATTTTGCCATGATTAAAATCACAGAAGCTACAGAATTTGACCTTTACGGAGAACCTGCATAACATCTAATTTCAGCTATTTTAAAAAATAAAATTATGAATAAGACACAATTTATCGTTGCATTAGCGTTTATATTACTTTCGTTTAATACTACATTTGCCCAATATGGTTATGGAAATGGCTATGGCAACGGTTATGGCGGTGGTGGAATGGGTAGAAACAGTATGAGCCAAATAAACCAAATGGATCAAACTCCATCCAAACCAAAAGAAATTCCTGTAGAAGTAACCGTGAGTAAAATAATGGAGAAGTTAAAACCAGAATTAAATCTTGACGAATTGCAAACTATCGCAATTGGTAACGTTTATACTGATATCATCAGATCACAGACGGCCATTATGAAAGATGAAAAACTAGGACAAACCGAAAAATCAAACGAAATAAAAGTGCTTTTTGAAGTAAACGAACGAAAAGTAAATGAATACTTGAGTGAGGAACAAAAAATAAAATACAAAGCATTGAAAGAAGATCGCGGAAATAACAAAAAAGAAAAGAAGAAAAAATCTAAAAAAGAAGAATAAAAAAATCTTTCAATAAAGCTCTCAAAAATGATTAAACCTTTTTTTTATTTAATTCCTTTTGCTATCATTACGGCTTGTTCCACTAATCCGTATAAGAAGAGCGAGAAAGAATATGCTACTAAACTAAAATCTTTAACAGATGAAATGTCTATTAAAGTACCTGAACCACTACCTATTGTAAATAAAGTAACATTAAGTATTGATAGTGTTTACTCCAAACAGTTATACACTTTTAAAGATAGTATTTTCAAAGTAGGTTCAACCCGATTAGATAATGGAATTCATACTGAATGGATAAGTACAGTAAATTTCAATCTTCGCAAGCCTAATTTTATCATTATTCATCATACTGCACAAGATTCTTTAGAGCAAACGATTAATACATTTACAAAAGTACACACACAAGTAAGTGCTCATTATATAGTTGCCGAGGATGGTCATGTGGTTCAAATGCTAAACGATTATTTACGTGCATGGCATGCAGGAGCAAGTTCGTGGGGAAAAAATACTGATATTAATTCGGCTTCCATAGGAATTGAATTAGACAACAATGGTGTAGAACCTTTTTCTGAAGCTCAAATTACCAGCTTAATGGCTTTATTAAGTAAGTTAAAAAAAGATTATAATATTCCTGATCAAAACATTATTGGTCATTCAGATATTGCTCCTACTCGAAAAAAAGATCCAAGCGCATTATTTCCATGGAAAACCTTAGCCGAAAATGGATTCGGAATTTGGCAAGACGACATACTCCCTTTGGCTCCTTTTGATTTTAGCCCCGTGCTAGCATTACAAATTATAGGCTACAATACAAAGAATTTAAATGCTGCAATTACTGCTTTTAAATTACATTACATGCCTCAAGAGGTTAATTCTATTTTAGATCAAAGCACTATTAATACTATTTATTCTATCTACCTGAAACAACAATAATTTTCATTTATTACCAATACAAAAGTTCTTTGAATCCTCTCAAAGAACTTTTTTTTTGCATAAAAGCGGTCACTAAATAATAATTAATATAGCTATCCGAAACTAATACTATTAGATAGGATTAGCCACAGATTAAAATGTTTTAAACAGATTTCTCAATAGAACGGGTGATACTGATTAAACAGATAAAAAAAATTATCAATAAACAAACTACAATAGGCAAAAACCAATTTGTTGTATCCTTTTATTTTTCCTCCAAATACAAAAACTACCAATCTTTAAAAAGGCACAAAAACCTAAACGTTTGCGTCTGGAGCGCCATTGTTTGGGTTGTTGACGTAAAAGTTGGCGTCCTTGATGCCAAATTTGGCGTTGTCCTACGCCAAATTTCACGTTCCCGACGTAAAGTTTCACGTTCCTGACGCCAAATTTGACGTTGAAGACGCAAACGTTTAGGTTTTAAGACTCTTTTTTCTTGTTTTTTTTTAAAGATTCATTCCTATAGCTGAGCTTTTAAGATAGAAAAGTATTTAGAAAAAAGCATTAATAACATTTTCAATACAACAAGCTAACTCAAGTCGGATTAAATTTGAATATAACTAACTCAAAAGACATGTACTATTAATAACAAAAAAACTGCCAAGACACCTGAAGCGCCTTGGCAGTAAAAAAAATTATATTTTTAATTCTAAAATTAAATTTTAGTTATTTCTTAGAAAGCATATACTAATGCTATTGAAGCTTGTGAAGCAGATTTTGTTTGAGTCATCATATCCGATTTCATGAAAAAATCATCAGAATTACTATCCAATCTAAATTCAGGAATAACTGTTAACCCACCTGCTTTCAAGTTAGCTGACAATGTAAAAGCTGTTACTGATTGATCAGCTCCAATTCCAAATAGACCTGTAGCAGTTTCTTTAGCTTTGAAATATTCAGCACGCAAACCTAAACCAAAGTTTTCAGTTACTGCAACTGCAGGATACAAAGCTACTCCTGTATAACCGAAATCACTATCAGCAGCTGAAGACCAATCAGCAGCATTTAAACCTAAACTGAATTTATCCGATAATTGGAAAGTAGCTGTTAAATCTACAATAGTACCACTTTCTGAACCGTCCATAAAATTAAGGTAAGCACTTATTCCTTCTGTTGGAGCAAAAGAAAGTTGTGCACCTATTGCATTCAATCCTTTAAATGGATCTGCAGAATACACATTCCAAGAGCTATTAAAACCACCTATCATCAAACCAACTTTATCAGAAAACGCGTAGTTTGCTTTTACTCCTGCATTTTGGAATGGTCCATTAGTAAATAAATAAGACGTAGAGTAGTGGAAGTTAGCCACTGGAGAAATTACCTCATATCCAATAAATGTTCCCATGTAACCAGCTGTGAAACTTAATTTATCTGTAGCTGCATAAGTAGCATACAAGTTTTGGATGTGGAATGAGTTAGTTCCTTCATCGTATGTTCCATCTAAGTTTGGAATCGATTGATTTTGTCCTCTAGGTCCAAAAGAAACTTCACCCACGAAAGACGTTTTACCTGTTGTTTTTTTCAAAGCAATATCGATCATACCTAGTGAAACAGAATTTTGATCACTTGCAAAACTAGTTCCTATGTTTTGTCCTTTAGCAAAATCGTATTTGTAATATAGATCAGCAGAACCTGAAATTTCTAATGGTGTGTCTTGTGCAAATGTCATGTTTCCTGTAAGCGCTAAAGCTAAAATTAAAAGTACTTTTTTCATGTTGAATTTTGTTTTGGTTATTTAAATTATTTTTACTTAAAAAGAAATATTAACATATTATTCTCAGTATTTAACACATTTTATCTCTTTTTGTTGAAGCAAATTTATCAACTTTTATATTTACAAAAATGAAATCAGATAACTTTTTACCAATTTTGACGTCGAATTATTAAAAACCAAGATTCGAATAATAAAAAATACATTTTCCTTATTTTTCAATATCAAAAAAATAATTATTCTCATAGTTAAAAAACAAAACCCTCTTAAAAAACGATACAAAAACCAAAAAAGAAGTAAAAAATAAATCAAAACACAACAAAAAACATATTTACACACATACACCCCTATAAAAAATAGGGATGTACTGTAAAAATAAAAAAATGTATAAAATTAAAAAAACACCTATAAATAGAAAAACCTCCTAAAAAGGAGGTTTACTAATAACTACGATCAATTTGTCTTTAAGCAATCGAAATAAAAGAATTGCGGATTACTTTATAACGTATAAGTAATGAGTGTTTTCAAAAAGAATAAATTATTTGTAACTATTTACAACACCAACAATCCAAATTCCCTCAAAGTATTCACCGGTTTGGAATACCAAAACAATTCAAAATCTTCTAAACTAGTTTCAAAATCCGATTTGATTTCCATAAAAGAATATATTTTAGAGTTAGAAGATGAAATTTTTTCAAGCATTTGCACCAACCATTCGCCTTCTTTTTTTGGCGTTTGAATAGTAAAACTTTCCTTTTTATCGTGAAAAGTCAAAGTCATCATTTCCCAAGTATTTCCTTTTTTGGATTTTGTGAAATGTTCTACAAAGGGCTTCCCTCCTAGCCAAACGATTTTGGCTGTTGGTTTTATATTGAAATCTTCGGATTCTTCTAAAGCATTGGCAATAAAATCAGGATGAATTTTTGTTTTTGGGATTTTAAACTCAAACCAATCCTGCAATTCATAGTCAAAACAAATGCCATGCATAAAATTGAAGAGCGATTTCTTCAATCCAAAACTAAATTTATCGTGGTCTATTCCTGTATGATCTACATAATTAATATCGTTATTGGCAAAAACCACCCCTAACCCCTCCAAAGGAGGGGAAGTTGGAACAACACCAAATTTCTCTGGATACATTCCAACGGGACTGTGAGCTGTCATCGCAAATTGATGCCAAAATCCCGATTGCAAAATCCCCGCTTCAAATAATTGACGTACCATTTCCAGACTATCCACCGTTTCCTGAACCGTTTGTGTTGGATAACCGTACATCAAATAAGCGTGAACCATAATACCGGCTTCGGTAAAATTTCGGGTAACTTTTGCCACTTGTTCTACCGTTACGCCTTTGTCAATCAATTGCAATAATCGGTCGGAAGCCACTTCGAGTCCACCCGAAACAGCAATACAACCCGAGGCTTTGAGCAACAAACACAAATCACGAGTAAAACTTTTTTCGAATCGAATATTGGTCCACCAAGTCACCGATAATTTTCGACGAAGTATTTCGAGAGCCAAAGCGCGCATCAAGGCTGGAGGAGCAGCTTCATCTACAAAATGAAACCCGTTTTCTCCTGTTTGCGCTATCATTTCCTCCATTCGATCGCACAATAAATTGGCGGCAACAGGTTCGTAGATTTTTATGTAATCCAATGAGATGTCGCAAAATGTACATTTCCCCCAATAACAACCGTGCGCCATCGTGAGCTTGTTCCATCGTCCGTCGCTCCACATTCGGTGCATCGGATTCACAATTTCGATAACCGAAATGTATTTATCCAACAACAAATCCGAATAATCGGGAGTTCCTACTTGCGATTGCTTGTAATCTGGTTTTAATGAATTGTTTTTATAAACTACTTTTCCGTTTTCTAAAAGAAAAGTTCTTTTAAAAGAATCATACGTTGGATTTTCAATATTGGAAATTAATTCTTCAATGGGCACTTCACCATCATCCAAAGTGATATAATCGAAAAATTCAAAAACTCTTGCATCCGAAAGCGAACGTAATTCCGTATTTGGAAAACCGCCACCCATTGAAATTTTAATATTCGGATAATGCTGTTTCACCCATTGTGCACATCGAAAAGCCGAATATAAATTCCCAGGAAAAGGAACAGAAATCAGGAATAATTCAGGTTGAATGGTTTCGATTTTATCTTTTAAAAGAGAAAAAAGAACTTTGTCAATGTAAGTTGGTTCTTGCTGCAAAGCCCCATATAATTCGTCGAAAGAATTGGCAGATCGTCCCAAACGTTCCGCATAACGGCTGAAACCAAAATTAGCATCGACACATTCTACAATGAAGTCGGAAATATCTTCGAGGTATAAAGTGGCTAAATGCTTGGCCTTATCCTGAGTTCCCATAGTACCAAAAGCCCAATCCAATTCTTCCAATTGTGCAAAACGAGACGCCTCGGGCAAATAATCTTCCTGACAAATTTGGAGCGCCAAGGTTGGATTCTTCCCTTGCAAAAAAGCAATAACCGAATCAATGGTTTTGATGTATTCGTCTTGTAAGGCTGAGATTCGTTTACAGTTGTCGGTTGTTGGTTGTTGGTTGTTGGATTGAAACAAATTTTCAAGCCCTTGCTTCGAAAACAATTTTAAGATCACTTCAATCCCTAAATCCGCTTGTGTTGCCGAAATGTTTTTGGTATTCAGAAACCCTTTGATATAAGCGGTTGCTGGATAGGGTGTATTCAGTTGGGTAAAAGGCGGTGTGATAAGGAAGAGTTTGGTTTTCAAAAGACATTGTTTTGATGCAAAAGTAAAGTATTTTAGAATTTAGGGAACCATTCAGCATATTCTATTTTCAAAACATTAATTGCCTACAGCTTTAGCTGGAGAAATAAAATTGCCTTGTTTTTAATGGCTTTAGCCAAAATAGCATACTTTTTGGCTAAAGCCAATGCTAAATTGATTCCTTTTCCTCCAGCTAAAGCTGGAGGCAAATCAAAATTATTGATATGCTTTCCTTCAGCTAAAGCTGGAGGCAAGTCAAAATTATTGATATGCTGAATACGAATTTAGAAAAGAATAAAATTCATTTTTGAAGGTTTTCCGTATTTTGGAATAAAATTACTACTTTTAAAATCTCAAAAATAATACAATGACAATCCAAGAATACCTCTCCAAAATAAATACCCTTTACAAAACTGGCAATGCTCGCGAACACTCCTATCGAGGCGATTTGCAAAACCTAATTATGGCTATTTTGCCCGATGTTTTGGTAACCAACGAACCCGCGAGAGTGGATTGTGGAGCACCCGATTATGTATTGACCCGCAAAGATGTGCCTATTGGCTATATCGAAGCCAAAGATATTGGAGTCGATTTAAAAGACAAAAAACTCAAAGAACAATTTGACCGTTACAAATCAGGATTATCCAATTTGGTTTTTACTGACTATATGGATTTCCATTTTTATAAAGACGGAGAGTTTGTGACTAAAATTGCCATAGCACGAGTAGAAAACGAATTGATTATACCACAATCCGAAAACTTTGAGCAGTTATTTTAAAGATAATGACACAGAGACTGAGTCAGTATACAAAAAATTCATCCCATTAAATAAATTATTTAACAAATCAATTATTGGTGTACAAACACACAGAGATGAATTGGTAGTGGATTTCAACAAAAGAGATTTAACATCACGTATAAATTCAATATTCAATTCTAATGAATTAAATTTTCTTATTGATAAATATAAGATTAAACAATCGAATAGTTGGAATTTACAATTAGCAGTAAACAAAGTAAAAGAATTTAAAGAAACTGAAATTAAAAAACTATGTTACCGTCCATTTGATGATAGATATATATTACAATGATGCATTTGTAGATAGAACAAGAAGGACTGTTGGTAAAGAAGTAATAAATGATAATTTAGTTTTAAATTTTCCAAAAATTGTGAAAGTAAATTGGAATCATTCTTTAATTACAAAATCAATACCAACAGCAATTTCAATGGATATAAATGGGACATATTTTGCACCCCTCTACCTCTACCCCGAAACCACAGCCCAACAAACATTAGACGGCAACACGGAAAGAACACCTAACCTAAACCCCGAAATTGTCAAACAAATTGCGGATAGTTTGGGATTGACTTTCACCAACGAAAAAGAAACAGAAGGAGAAGTTTGTTTTGCCAATAGTGAGGAAGTGCGACCAGAATTTAGACAAAGTTTTGCCCCAATCGATTTGCTGGATTATATTTATGCCGTTTTGCATTCGCCAACATATAGAGAGAAATACAAGGAGTTTTTGAAAATTGATTTCCCTAGAGTGCCGTATCCGTGTAGAGACGCGATTAATCGCGTCTGTACGAAAGAAGAGATTGATAATTTTTGGCAATTGGTACAATTAGGTGGCGAATTGCGTCAAATTCATTTGCTGGAAAACCCAATTGTAGAAAAATATATCACCCAATATCCCGAAGATGGCGATAATGTGGTGGCAAAACCTCGTTACGAAATTAACCCTGTCAGAGTTCAAAACTCTGACAGGGTTCTTGGAAAAGTTCACATCAACAACACCCAATATTTTGACAATATTCCCGAGGTAGCTTGGAATTTTTACATTGGTGGTTATCAGCCCGCACAAAAATGGCTCAAAGACCGCAAAGACCGTGAGTTGAGTTATGATGATATTTTGCATTATCAAAAAATCATCGTGGCTTTGAGCGAAACGGATAGAATTATGGCAGCAATAAATACAATTGAAATATAAAGAATGGCAGAATTTTTAAACACACAAAAATTAAGAGACTATTTACCTAAACTTATTGAAACAGCCGAGAGAGAATTGGTTATTATAAGTCCCTATCTTCAAACTTCGGAAATAATTATAAAACTACTCAAAGCAGCAGAAAAAAGAGGCGTTGAAATAACCATTATTTATAAAGAAAAGGAGGTTAACGAACACGAAAGAGTAAAATTGAAGGAAATAGACAACCTTAATCTTTTGCACCATCCGAATTTGCATAGTAAATGTTTTTACAACGAAAAATATTTAATTATTGGATCGATGAATTTATTTGAATACTCTCAACGAAACAATAGAGAAATGGCAGTTTTATTCCGTAGAACTGATGAAGAAACTAGCAATTGGAACGATTATAAACATGGTAGAGATGACGAAAGCATTTTTCAAGATGCCATCACCGAAATAAAATCTATCATCAACAGTTCGGAATTTGAAAAGGAAAGCCGAGAAACCAAAACTATTGGTTTTGAAATGGATATTATAAAAACTAACTATGATTTTATTATAGAAAAATGTGCTGTTTATAATAAATTTTCAAAAAACAAAAAGTTTGTTCCATTCCAATCAGGACAAGAATGGTATTGCAAATGCGAAAATTTTTTAGATCACGTAGTTTTAGTTTTTGAAGGCAACAGAGTTGTAATAAATCTAAATTTTGAAGAAAACCGTTTAGAAAAACTATTTAACGTTTTAAGTACCAAAAAACTAAAAGAAGAACACCAAAAAATAGATTGTTTCAGAATGTATTGGACCTATCACAAATCATCTATTTACCTTTATCAATTGAAAGGGCATAAAACCTGGGCTTTTGAAGAAAAAGAAGCATTTTATCCATTATTATTTATGGGGCTTAATGAAGTTTTCAAAACTATAAAACCAGTAATTGATTCAACCAAAAAATAGAAAAAACAAAAAAGGTCTTCTGAAATTTTACAGATGACCTTTTTTATGAGTTAAAATCGTTTCTAAAACTTATGCTCCTCCTTACTAATTACCAACAAAGCAACCAAAGAAATACAAGCCGCAATAGTCAAATAAAAGCCAACATAAGTTAGACTATAAGTCGATGCTAACCAAATGGCTACCATTGGAGCAAAAGCTGCCCCTAAAATTCCTGCCATGTTGAAAGTCAAAGATGCTCCCGAATAACGAACAGAGGTAGGAAACAATTCAGATAAGAAAGTTCCTAGTGGGCCATAAGTAAAACCCATCAACGCCATTCCCATACAAATAAAAGCAGTAACTAAAAAAGTACTTCCTGAATTTAAAAAATACGAAAAGAAAAAGCCAAACAGAGCAATAGCAATCGTGGCCAAAATCAACATTTTCCGACGTCCAATTTTATCAGCTACTACCGCTGAAACAGGGATAAACAAAGCAAAAAACAATACCGAAAATAGCTGAATCAACAGCGCATCTCTTTTTGCAAAACCCAAATCAGAAGTTGCCCAACTTAGCGTAAAAACTGTCATTAGATAAAAAACCAAGAAAGTGGTAACGGCAGCCAGTGTTCCAAAAATTAATTGGTTTTTATAGGATTTTATCAAAGTCAGGAATGGAATTTTCACTTCTTCGTTTGCTATTTTAGAGTTTTCAAAAGAAGGTGTTTCGGAGATTTTTGTTCGAATATAAAACCCAACTACTACCAAAAGTGAACTGGCAATAAACGGAATTCTCCATCCATAATCCATAAAATCTTCGCTATTCATCGAATCAGTTAATAACAAGAAAGTCCCGCCTGAAAGCAACAAACCAATTGGCGCACCCAATTGTGGAAACATTCCGTACCAAGCGCGTTTATTAGGCGGTGCATTTTCGATTGCCAGCAAAACAGCTCCACCCCATTCTCCTCCTAATCCAACGCCTTGACCAAATCGACAAAGCATTAATAATAAAGGAGCCGCAACACCAATACTAGCATAACTAGGCAAAAAACCAATGGCCACTGTAGAAACTCCCATGGTTAATAAAGCGGCGACTAAAGTAAATTTTCGTCCAATTTTATCACCATAATGTCCAAAAAAAGCTGAACCCAACGGACGCGAGATAAAAGCTATCGAAAAAGTAGCTAACGATTGTATGGTAGCCATAGTAGGACTTGAACTCGGGAAAAACAATTGTGGAAAAACCAAAACCGCCGCATTGGCATAAATATAAAAATCAAAAAACTCTATGGTAGTACCTATCAAACTACCAAAAAGGACATGTTTTAAGGAATTTTTTTTCTTTGGCTGTTCTTTCATCGTCAAATAATTAGGTTTAAAATCGTGCAAAAGTCTTCCTTATTTTTGAAAGCAACAAATATTTAGTTCCAATATTTTTTGGTAATTTTACTCAAAACAAATTCAAACATGCCCAACGACTGTATCAGCTATCAAAAATCAGGATATTTTTCTCCTTTGATGAATGATTATTTAGACCAAAATCCAAAATTAAAATCTTTATATAATCAGTTTCCTATCATTGAAAACTTCGAAGCTCAAATTACCGAAAAGCAAGCCAATTTCAATCATATACATAGAGCGAACTTGGTTTCAGTTTTACAAAAACAATATAGCGGAATTGAAATTTCGCATTTAACTGAGCAAAACATTGAATCTCTAAAAGTTGACAATACTTTTACTATAACTACAGGACATCAACTAAATCTGTTTTCTGGACCTTTGTATTTTCTATACAAAATCATTTCTACTATTAATTTGAGTACCGAATTAAAAGCAAAATACCCCGCTTACAATTTTGTGCCCGTTTATTGGATGGCAACGGAGGATCATGATTTTGAAGAAATCAATTATTTTAACTTTAAAGGAAAAAAATTCCGTTGGAACGCAGAAAGCAGTGGACCAGTAGGACGGCTTTCAACTGAAGGATTGGATGATTTTTTTGAAATATTTGCCCAAGAATTAGGTTCTAGCACCCATGCTGAAACACTAAAAAAACTATTTCAAGAAGCTTATTTGAATCATGATAATTTAGCTGATGCCACACGTTATTTAGCTAATGCGCTGTTTAGCGCACATGGATTAGTCATTATTGATGCCGATGATGCTGATTTAAAACAAAATTTCGCACCATATATAAAAGAAGAATTATTGCATCAAACTGCTTACAAAAAGGTGCTAGAAACTATCGAAAAACTAAATGAATATACAATTCAAGTAAATCCGCGTGAAATTAATCTATTCTATATCGAAGATCAATTACGAGAGCGTATTGTTTTTGAAAACGGAAAATTCAAAGTGAACAATACTAAAATGGAATTTTCTGAAAGTGAAATTCTAGCATTACTGGAAAATCATCCTGAAAAGTTCAGTCCAAATGTAATTATGCGTCCTTTGTACCAAGAAGTGATTCTGCCTAATCTTTGCTACATTGGTGGTGGTGGTGAAATTGCCTATTGGCTCGAATTAAAATCTTTTTTTGATGCAGTAAAAGTTAGTTTTCCAATACTTCTAGTTCGTAATTCGGTTCTTTTGGCAACGGAGAAACAAGTAAAAAAAGCGGATAAATTAGATCTCAATTGGAATGACTTGTTTTCGAAACAAACCAATTTGATTAATTCCAAAGCAAAAGTACTTTCAGAAATAGATATAGATTTGTCTATGCTAAAAAACCAATTGCACTCGCAATTTAGTATCCTACACGAAATTACTACAAAAACCGACCCATCTTTTGCGGGTGCAGTAAAAGCACAAGAAATGAAACAGTTAAAAGGACTTGAAAATCTAGAAAAACGTTTGCTAAAAGCGCAAAAAATAAAATTAAAAGATACTTTAACTCGCATTACCGATTTACAAAACGAATTATTTCCTAATCAAGGATTACAAGAACGACAAGCTAATTTTTCTGAATTTTATATTGAAACCGGAAATAACCTTATTACAAAACTCATTGAGTGTCTTGAACCGCTAGAGCAGCGTTTTGATGTCATTACTTTATAAAATGTAACAAAAGAACAGCATTTTTGACTTAATTTATAGTTAAATCAAGAGAAATTACGTTTTAAAAAAACTACTTTTATAAAAAAGAAATTATAAAATGACTACCAACAGAACTTTTACCATGATTAAACCCGATGCTGTCGCTAATGGACACATTGGAAATATACTTGCAATGATTAACTATGCAGGATTTAAAATCGTTTCCTTAAAGTTAACACAGCTTACAGTAGCCGATGCACAAGCTTTTTATGCTATACATAAAGAAAGACCGTTCTACGCCGATTTAGTAGAATTTATGTCAAGCGGACCTATTGTTGCAGCGATTTTAGAAAAAGAAAATGCTGTTTTAGATTTCCGAACACTTATTGGTACCACAAATCCAGCTGATGCTGCCGAAGGTACTATCAGAAAAAAATACGCCACTTCAATGAGCCAAAATGCAGTTCACGGTTCTGATAGTGATGAAAATGCAGCTATAGAAAGTGCTTTTCATTTTGCAACAAGAGAAGAATTTTAGTATTTAGTATTCAGTGTTCAGCTTTTTAGTGTTCAGTCACAGTTGAAGAAAGTCGCAGATAAAAAAAGAAATCCCGTCTCGTTTTTTAGAACAAGACGGGATTTTTTTATTTGATAATAACTGATTACTAAAAATCTGAACACTGACCACTACCTAAGAACCACCTCTTTTATCACATCGCGACGCAGTTCTTCATTAATCATTGCTACAATTTTAGATTTTCCGTGGCTTAGTTCTTCTCTCAAAACTGATGATGTTAATTCTACATACAAAGTACTTCCTTTTAAAACTACATTTCTGGTATAACTATTTACCCCATTACCCATTAAATTTTGCCATGCTTCTTTTACATTGATTCCGTCCATTCCTGACTGCAATTTATTCACCTGAATAATTTGCTTTAGAACATCGCCTACGGTACTTTGATTATTTAGTCTTTTTGCCATCTTCTAATAAGTTAATTGGTCCTGCTTTTTTATATTCGTATTCTTTATTTTGATCATTTTTAATTACCATCTCATCTTCTGATATATATATTAATTCTTCAGTCCATTTTGCGTAAGCGGTAGAATAATCTAAAAAAACATGTTCTTCTTCAAAACGTACTTTTACATTTTCATAATCTTCGTTGAATAAAAATGTTCCGTTAAATTGAGGCCTTACTTTTCTTCGAATTCCTTTATTATTAGCAATTTTAAAAAAATCAAAATTTTCATTCATCTTGAATTCTTTGTCTTCGCCATCTTTAAAAACCACCTTCTCGATTTCCCAATAACCGTTGAGTTTATTAATATCTTCTGGGGTAATTTTTTGTTGGCAAGAAACCAAAAACAAACATACAAAAAGAGTTTTTAAAACATTTTTCATCATAAATACTATTAATTATCAGGAGCGATTTCTAAGAACAAAGTTAAGTGTATTATAATTAACTTAGCTAAAAAATAAAACACAACTTAAACTATTTTATATGTTTTGTGTCTTAAAGAAGTTAACCTAAAATTACAAAATCATGTCTAAAATACTTCTTAGCTTAATTAGCCTTTTGTTATTTATCAATTGTAGTCCAGAAAGCAATTCAGATACTACAACCACAGAAAACCTATATTTCCCTCCTACTACAGGATCAAATTGGGAAACCAAATCTATTAGTGATTTAGAATGGAAACAAGAAGCAGTTCAACCATTATTAGACTATTTAGAGTTAAAAAATACTAAGTCGTTTATGATTTTAGTGAACGGACGCATTGTATTGGAAAATTATTTTAATGGACATTCAGCAACTACTAATTGGTATTGGGCAAGCGCTGGGAAAACCTTAACAGCAACACTCACTGGAATTGCAGAGCAAGAAGGCTATATCAACATTAACAACAAAGTATCTGATTATATAGGTACGGGATGGACATCTGAAACTGTAGCAAAAGAAAATCTAATTACTTCCAAACACTTACTTACCATGACTTCAGGAATTGAAGATATTGCTAATGGCGATGATGTTGCCCCTTCTAGTTTAACCTACAAAGCCGATGCAGGAACGCGTTGGGCGTATCATAATGTCTATGTAAAATTACAAGATGTTATTGCACAAGCTACAGGACAAAGTTGGAACAATTATTTCAATTCAAAATTGAGAGATAAAATTGGAATGAATGGTACTTGGTTACCACTAGACAACAATATTGTCTATTTTAGTAATACCAGAAGTATGGCTCGCTTTGGTTTATTGATGTTAAACAAAGGAAAATGGAAAGACAATACTGTTTTGAATGAATCTTTTTTTAACGCTGCAACCTCAACATCACAAAATATTAATCTCGGGTATGGCTATCTTTGGTGGTTGAACGGAAAAAGCAGTTACCATTTACCACAAACTCAACTACAATTTTCAGGAAGTATTATTCCAAATGGTCCTAACGATATGTTTATGGCTTTAGGTAAAAATGACCAAAAAATCTATGTGATTCCTAGCAAAAAAATGGTGGTAATCAGAATGGGAGAAGCAGCCAACACAGTTAATCCATCTTTTGCTCTATCTGGTTTTGATAATGAATTATGGCAAAAGATAAATGCTTTATATGAATAACAAATTAGGATTTATTACTGATTCTATTTTTAAAACCTAAAACAAAAAAAATGATTCCAATAATCAGTAAAATATAATATAAGTTTATATATTGATCCCGGATAATATTTGCAATTACAAAACATATTACACTTACCATATAAAGATAAATAGGCGCAATATTTTTAAATGAAGAAAACATATTTATTTTTTATTTAAAAAAACTATCTACAAATTCGTGTTTATTGAAAACCTGTAAATCCTCAATACCTTCTCCTACGCCAATGTATTTTACAGGAATTTGAAACTGATCTGAAATACCAATCACAACTCCTCCTTTGGCAGTTCCGTCCAGTTTAGTAACAGCAAGTGAAGTCACTTCGGTTGCAGCTGTAAATTGTTTGGCTTGCTCAAAAGCATTTTGTCCAGTAGATCCGTCCAAAACTAACATTACGTCATGTGGTGCATCATTAACAACTTTTTGCATCACACGTTTCACTTTTGTCAATTCGTTCATCAAATTGACTTTATTATGCAAACGTCCTGCCGTATCAATAATTACAATATCAGCATCTTGTGCCACTGCCGATTGCAGTGTGTCAAAAGCTACCGAAGCGGGGTCAGAACCCATATTTTGTCTCACAATAGGAATCCCTACTCTATCTGCCCAAATTTGCAATTGGTCAATAGCAGCAGCTCTAAAAGTATCAGCAGCTCCAAGAACTACGTTGTAACCTTGTTTTTTAAATTGATAAGCTAGTTTACCAATAGTAGTTGTTTTTCCAACGCCATTTACACCCACAACCATTAAAACATAAGGTTTAACGTTAATTGGAATAATAAATTCTGTTGCTTCGCCAGTATTGGTTTCTGATAATAAAGAAGCAATTTCTTCTTGTAAAATTTGGTTTAGCTCCGCAGTACCTAAATATTTATCTTCAGCTACGCGTTTTTCAATACGAGTTATGATTTTTAAAGTAGTATCAACACCTACATCAGAAGAAACAAGAATTTCTTCTAAGTTATCCAAAACATCATCATCCACTTTAGATTTACCTGCAATGGCTTTACCTAACTTAGAAAAGAAAGTATTTTTTGTTTTTTCAAGTCCTTTATCTAAAGACTGCTTCGCCTGTTCGCTTAAGCTCGGGTCTTTTTTTTCTGACGAAAATATTTTTTTAAAAAAACTCATTGTATTTGAAGTATAAAAAATGATGTAAAAGTATTGAGTAACTGTTTACGTTTTTTTAAGAGTAAATATAGAAAATAAAAAAGCTACTTCCGAGAATGAAAGTAGCTTTTCTATATATTATTTTATGAATTATTTCTTTTTCAAGAATTCTTCAACTAATTCAGGAACAATAATAGTTTCTACGAAAGTATATGCGCCAGTTTTTGGAGATTTAACCATTTTGATGGCTTTTGATAATCTCTTAGAAGATGTTTGTAACGATGCTACTGTTTTCTTTGCCATGATTCAAATGTTATTTGAATTTTAATAAAATCTCTAAATGCAACATTTGAGACTCTTATCAAAATCTTATTATTATTTAATTTCTTTGTGAACAGTTACTCTTTTCAAAACAGGATTGAATTTTTTAATTTCTAATCTGTCTGGAGTATTTTTTTTGTTCTTAGTTGTTATGTATCTTGAAGTACCAGCAACACCTGAAGTTTTGTGCTCTGTACATTCTAAAATTACTTGGATTCTATTACCTTTCTTTGCCATCTTGCTATATATTTATTTAGGAATAAAGATTATTTAATAAATCCTTGTGACTGTGCTTTTTTCAAAACAGCGTCAATTCCATTTTTATTAATTGTTTTTATCGTAGATGCTGCTACTCTAAGAGTAATCCATCTATCTTCTTCTGGAAGATAAAAACGCTTTTTAACTAAGTTTACAGAAAACTTTCTCTTAGTTTTATTCATAGCGTGAGAAACGTTATTTCCTACCATCGCTCTTTTACCTGTAAGGTCACAAACTCTTGACATTATACTTATTTTTATCGTTATTCAAAATCAGGGTGCAAAGAAAAGAAAAATAAATGGTTCAAACAAAAAAATTACAAGACATTTTTAAAAATTTCTTTCTTTAATATTTCTAAACTTTTAATCACCGCTCTATCTATCACTCTTTCACGGGGTTGACCAAAATTAAACTCTTCCACAATTACCTCATTTGGCGTAGCCAAAGCAATAAAAACACTTCCTAATTCGGCTTTTTCATCGCCTTTTGTTGGCCCGGCATTTCCTGTAGTTGCAATTGCGTAATCTGTGTTTAATAGCTTCTTAACGTTCAACGCCATCGCTTTTGCCACCTCAGCGCTTACAACCGAATATTCTTCGATTAATTCTTCTGGAATTCCCAATACATTTATCTTAGTTTCAGTTGCGTAAGAAACCACACTTCCTTTAAAATAACTTGAAGCTCCAGCCACCGAAGACAAACTTGCTGCAATTTGACCTCCTGTACAACTTTCTGCTGTTGCTACGGTTATCTGTTGCTTTTTAAGCATTTTACCCACTATAACTTCAATTGTTTCATCTTCGTCAAAACCAACAATAATATCATTGATAATAGCATCTAATGAAACCACATAAGCCCCTAAAGCGTGTTCTAACAATCCTTTATCTTTTCCTCTAGCAGAAAGACGCAAACGCACTCTTCCCGGACTTGGTAAATAAGCTAACTTAATAAAATCAGGCAAACTGTTTTCCCAATCTTCAATACGTTCTGCCACCATACTCTCCCCTTGTCCGTAAGTCAGAATCGTTTTATGAATAATATACGGACGATTGTATTCCTTAACCACCTTTGGAATGATCTCATTTTCGACCAAGTATTTCATTTCAAAAGGAACTCCTGGCAACGAAACAAAAACGGTATTTTCTTTTTTCACCCACATTCCCGGAGCTGTCCCTACTTGATTGTGAAGTACAGTACAACGCGAAGGAACCAATGCTTGATCTTTATTGATTTGAGTAATTGTACGCTTATAAAAACCTTCGATTAACTGTGTAACGTGCTTTAAAACTACCTCATCGACAATTAGCTCATCTTCAAAATAATCGCAAAATGTTTTTTTAGTGACATCATCTTTTGTGGGTCCCAAACCTCCTGTAATGATTACCAAATCAACCTTATTTTGCAATTTTGCAAAAGTATCTAAGATGTGTTGTTTATCATCGCTAATAGAAATCATCTCACTGATTTCTACTCCTATTTTATCCAGAGATTTGGCTATAAAACCCGAATTAGTATCAATGATTTGCCCTATCAAAATTTCATCTCCTATAGTAACAATGGTTGCTTTCATTATATTATTTTGATAATTTGAGTGTATTAAAAAATAAAATCAACATTCAAAAAAGTTGAATGTTGATTTTTATTGTTGATATTTAATTTAAAATGAGATTTATTACAAATCAAAATCTTTCTTAATCTCTTTAATAGCTTCTTTCACCTGAGTCTTTATACTATCAAAAGTATGCTCGATATCTTTTCTTTTTCCTTCTTCTTTTGTCCAGGCTTCCACTTGAAGAATTTCCTCAAAAGCCACAGTCATTCCCAATAAATCCAAGGTTGGCTTAATTTTATGGGCATAAGCATAGGCATGCTTGTGATCTTTCTTTTTAATTCCCTCTTTAATTTGCGCCAAATCTTCTGGAACATCATTGACAAACAAGGTTAGAATTTCGTTTACAAAATCTGCATCATTGTCAGAAATCGCATATACTTTTGCTAAGTTATAGTGTAAAGCCATTATTTTATTTGTATTCTAAATAGTTTTTGTCCTTCTAAATATCCTTCCAAAACGTCGTTTGGATTTACCTTTGCTACTCCTTTTGGAGTTCCTGTAAAAATAATATCTCCTATTTTTAAAGTAAAATATTGTGAAGCATAGGCAATTAGCTCGTCTATTTTCCACAACATCATATTCACATTACCTTCCTGAACGGTTTGATTGTTATTTTTCAATTCAAAAGTAAGATTTTCTAACGAACTAAACTGTTCTTTTGGTAAAAAATCGCCAATTACAGCTGAACCATCAAAAGATTTTGCTTTTTCCCAAGGTAAGCCTTTTGCTTTTAAGTCATTTTGTAAATCACGAGCGGTAAAATCAATTCCTACGCTTATTTCGTCATAATATTTATGAGCAAATTTGGCATCTATATACTTCCCTACTTTATTAATCTTAACAATAACCTCAATTTCATGCTGTACATCTTCTGAAAATTCAGGGATTACAAAAGGATGTTGTTTTAACAATATCGCCGAATCTGGCTTGATAAAAATCACAGGTTCTGTTGGGCGTTCGTTTTGTAATTCTTCGATATGATTCGCATAATTGCGACCAATACAAATTATCTTCATTTTTTAGTATTCAGTATTCAGCGGTCAGTGGTCAGTGTCAATCTGTAAACTGAACACTGTATACTGAACACTATTTCGTGTTTAATTTTCTAAGTTTAATAGCTGTCAATACCTTTTTAGTATACAAAGGGAAATCAGCATTTTGAACCCAACTAAAATAACCGGGTTCTTTTTCTAAAATAACATCCACTTTTACGCCTTTGTGTTTTCCAAAAGTGAAGATCTCATTTCCATCTTTATCAAAAGAAATCATTCCCGCAAAATCAGCTATTTTTTTTCTAGTTGTAAATTCAGATAACGATTTCATATCGTTTTCCAAATCAGGATAACGCTCTAGTTGTGCTTTTAAAATCTCGTAAGTCGCCATCGTATCTGCTTCTGCCGAATGTGCATTTTCTAAACTTTGTCCACAATAAAACTTTAATGCAGCACTCAAAGTACGCTCTTCTTTTTTATGAAAAATGGTTTGAACATCAACAGAAACTCTGTTTTTCATATCAAAATCCACTCCCGCACGAAGCAATTCTTCTGCCAAAAGCGGAATATCAAATCGATCCGAATTAAATCCAGCCAAATCGCTGTCTTTTATCATATTGTAAACCTGAGTTGCTAATTCATTAAAAGTAGGTTCGTTAGCTACTTTTTCGTCAGTAATTCCGTGAACTGCGGTAGTTTGCGGTGGAATGGGAATCGTAGGATTCACTAACCAGGTTTTGCTTTCTTTGTTTCCGTTTGGAAAAACTTTAAAAATTGATATTTCAACAATTCTATCTTTTCCAATATCAATTCCTGTAGTTTCAAGATCAAAAAAGCAAATCGGTCTATTGAGTTTTAATTCCATTTTTTATCATATATAATTACAAATATAAAGTTTTGAGTTTAATTTAAACAACAGTTTAAAAAAGAAAACCCGAAAGTCTTTTAAAACTTTCGGGCATTTTCATTATTAGTAATATCAAATTAAACGGTTCTGCTACTATCAAAAGCCTCTAAATATTCGGCAACTCTTTTTACAAACATCCCTCCTAAAGCTCCGTCAATGATACGATGATCGTAGCTATGTGTTAAAAACATTTTTTGACGGATTCCAATAAAATCGCCTTCCGGAGTTTCTATAACTGCTGGTACTTTTCGGATAGCTCCTAATGCTAAAATTCCCACTTCTGGCTGATTGATAATTGGCGTACCAAAAACACTTCCAAAAGAACCCACATTAGTTACCGTGTAGGTTCCGCCTTTAGTCTCGTCTGGTTTTAGTTTTCCTGTTTTAGCACGATTTCCTAAATCATTCACAGCCTTAGCCATACCTACTAAATTCAACTGGTCTGCATTTTTTATTACAGGTACAATCAAATTACCATTTGGCAAAGCGGCTGCCATACCTAGGTTGATGTTTTTCTTTTTAATAATATAATCGCCATCAACTGAAATATTCATTCCTGGAAAATCTTTCAAAGCCTTAGCAACGGCTTCCATAAAAATGGGAGTAAAAGTCAATTTAGCTCCTTCTCTTTTTTCGAAATCATTTTTATGCTTATCGCGCCATTTTACAATATTGGTCACATCAACCTCAATAAAGGATTGTACATGCACCGAAGTTTGAATAGAAGCCATCATATAACCCGATATCAGCTTACGCATTCTATCCATTTCAATGATTTCGTCTCCACCACTTACTGAAACAGACATAGCTGATTTTGATGGTGCATCTTCAGCAACTTTCTTTACAACCTCAACCTGAGGAGCATTCGTTCTATTTTTAAGGTATTCTAAAATATCATTCTTAGTTACTCTTCCTTCGTTTCCTGTCCCTGGAATTTGTTCTAATTCTTCCATTGCAATGCCTTCGGCAGCAGCAATATTTTTGACTAGTGGCGAAAAGAATTTTTCAGAATTACTATTTGTTATCGTTGGAGCTGAAACACTTTCTTTTGCTCCCGACACTTCGGGACTAATTATTTTTGTTACTTCTTCAATTATTTCTGGTGCAATTGTTTCTTCAATTTCATCTTCCGCATCTTCATCCTCGCCTTCTGTTTCAATGATGGCAATAGTTTGTCCTACGGCAACCAAATCATCTTTTGAAAACAATTGTTCTACTAAAACCCCCGAAACTTCGCTAGGTACTTCACTATCCACTTTGTCGGTAGCAACTTCTAGCACCGCCTCATCGGCTTCAATTTTATCGCCTACTTGTTTCAACCAGTTTGTAATGGTTGCTTCTGCGACACTTTCTCCCATTCTTGGAAGCTTTAATTCGAATCTTGCCATATTGTTAACCCAAAAGGTAGTTTTTTAATTTCTGTTTGCGAAATTACTAAATTCTTAAAACATAAATTATATTAAATGTAGCTTTCCTATATTAATTATAACAAGCAACTCATTTTCAAAACAATAATTCACTTATTAATAAAAATCAAAACCTAAATACATGGTATTTTACCAATTTGATAAAAAAACAAGTGTACGAATCGATTGCTTTTTACAACAAATTAACCTGAAACGCCCGATTGGTAATGGAAAAAGGCTTATTTTATTTTCTTTTTTACTTCTAAAAGTAATCTTTTTTTCAAAAATAGGAAAGCTTCTCTTAAGATGATTAAATAATCAATCCATAAAAATCACTTACTTTTGAAGTATAATAAAGAACCTATTCCTAAATTATTGTATCCCATTGAAAAAAGCTTTCTTATTATTTTTTCTGTTTTCAATTAGCCAAATCCAATCTCAAATTTCAGGGTGTACGGATCCTTTGTCAAAAAACTACAATCCAAAAGCAACCATTAATGACGGAAGTTGTAAATACAAGAATAAAAATCTAAAACCTTTTTTTTCAAATAAACTCAGTAGTGCTATTGTAGAAACTTCGGGCTTAATTGCATTCGATAATTTGCTATGGACCCACAATGATGATACTGACACTAACATTTACGGATTAGATGCTGCAGGTGAAATTAAAAAGAAAATCAAACTTGAAAAAGTTAACAATACCGATTGGGAGGAGATTTCGCAAGACAGTAGCTACATATATATTGGCGATTTTGGTAATAATTATCGAGGCAATCGCACCGATTTACATATTTTAAGAATTGAGAAAAAATCTTTCTTAGCAAATCAAGCTGTAATTGATACCATTTCGTTTTCTTATTCAGATCAAACTGATTTTTCTCAAGCAAAACCTAATAAAACCAACTTTGATTGTGAAGCTTTTATAGTTTCTAAAGACAGTATTTATTTGTTTAGCAAACAATGGAATGAAAAGAAAACCAATATTTATGTATTGCCTAAAAACCCTGGAAAACATATTGCTCAATATAAAGAAACTCTCAATGTGAAAGGACTAGTTACTGGCGCAACTTACTTAGAAAATAAAAAACTAATTGCACTTTGCGGTTATTCTAAAACAGGAAAAACATTCATTTATCTTTTATACGATTTTAAAAACCACGATTTTTTATCTGGAAACAAACGAAAATTAAAACTCAAGCTGCCTTTTCATCAAATTGAAGGAATTGCAACCCAAGATGGAAAATTATTTTATTTAACCAATGAATCTTTTATTAAAAAACCCATTGCTAATAATCCGCAGCAAATTCATCATTTCGATTTAAGCAGCTATTTATTGCAATATCTTGAACAATTCAAAACGGATTAAAACAAACAATTCGCAATTAGTCATTTAATAGCTTACTTTTGCCAAAAAAATTACAACTGTGAATTATTTATCTGTCGAAAATATATCCAAATCTTTTGGAGAAAGAACTCTTTTTGAAAACATTTCTTTTGGAATTAACAAAGACCAAAAAATTGCCTTTATAGCCAAAAATGGTTCTGGAAAAACAACAATAATGAACATTATTAATGGTTTTGACGAACCTGATACGGGACAAGTTATTTTGCGTAAAAGCATCCGAATGGCATTTCTTTCTCAAGACAATAATTTACAAGACGAATTGACGATTGAAGAAAGCATTTTTGCATCGGACAATGAAACTTTAAAAATTATCGAAGCTTACGAAAAAGCATTAGAAAATCCGGAAGACGAAGAAGCCTATCAAAAAGCTTTTGACGGAATGGATCAGCACAATGCTTGGGATTTTGAAACCCAATACAAGCAAATTTTATTCAAATTAAAGTTAGAAGATTTTAAACTAAAAGTAAAAAGTCTTTCGGGTGGACAAAAAAAGCGTCTTTCTCTAGCTATCATTTTGATAAATCGTCCTGATTTATTGATTTTGGATGAACCTACCAATCACCTCGATTTAGAGATGATCGAATGGTTAGAATCTTATTTTGCTAAAGAAAATATTACCTTGTTTATGGTTACGCACGACCGTTTCTTTTTGGAGCGTGTGTGTAACGAAATCATAGAATTGGACAACGGAAAAATATACCAGTACAAAGGAAATTACTCGTATTACTTAGAGAAAAAAGAAGAACGAATTGCTTCTGAAAATGCGAGTGTAGACAAAGCACAAAACCTATTCGTAAAAGAATTAGAATGGATGCGTCGTCAGCCAAAAGCGAGAACAACCAAATCTAAATCGCGTCAGGATGATTTTTACGTTATCAAAGAAAAAGCGCAAAGTCGTCGTAAAGAGAACAAAGTAGAATTGGAAATCAACATGGAACGCATGGGAAGCAAGATTATAGAGCTTCATAAAATTTCTAAGAAATTTAAGGATCATGTAATTTTAGATGAATTTAGTTTTGACTTTCAACCTGGGGAACGCATTGGAATTATTGGTAAAAACGGAACTGGAAAATCAACTTTCTTAAATTTGGTTACAGGAACCTTGCCGCTTGATAGTGGAAGAGTGGTAACAGGCGAAACCATAAAAGTGGGTTATTATACACAAAGTGGAATCAACCCAAAACCAGGACAACGTGTTATTGATGTGATTAAAGAATACGGAGAATTTATTCCGTTGATGAAAGGACGATTAATTTCGGCTTCCCAATTATTGGAGCGTTTCCTTTTTGATTCTAAAAAGCAATATGATTTTGTAGATCGATTGAGTGGTGGAGAATTAAAACGTTTGTATTTATGTACGGTATTAATTCAAAATCCAAACTTCTTAATTCTGGATGAACCTACAAATGATTTGGACATTGTAACCTTGAACGTCCTGGAAAGTTTCTTAATGGATTATCCTGGTTGTTTATTAGTAGTTTCTCACGACAGGTATTTCATGGATAAAATTGTTGATCAATTATTTGTTTTTAGAGGACAAGGTGAGATTGAAACATTCCCTGGTAACTATTCTGATTTTAGAAGCTATGAAGACAGCTCCGATGTAGCTCAAAAAGAAGACAACAAAACCGAAAAAAAGGAATGGAAACAAAAAAATCCAACTGGAAATTTAACTTTCAACGAGCAAAAAGAATATCAAAAAATCGAGAAAGAAATTAAAGATTTAGAAATCGAAAAAACTAAAATCGAACAATTATTCTCAGAAGGAAAAGTAGCTGATACTGACATCGAGAAAAAGGCTAAAGAATTAGAAAGTATCATCACCAAAATGGAAACCAAAGAAGAACGCTGGTTTGAACTTTCGGCAAAAATTGAAGGATAAACAAAAAATGGAAATCCCGTAACAGAATTCATTTTTCGTTACGGGATTTTTTATTATTACTTTTTTAAAAACAATATCAGTATGTTTTTTTTATATTTTCATTTATGTTTATGTTGTTTATTTCCTTATCAAAAATTTCAAAATAAATTCCCTATTCTAAATCAGATTAGCTTCTGATATGGATTAGGTTTGTTGGGATTATGACCATCTCTAACTGTAAAACCTTGCTCAGCGATTTCTTCATTCGTTTGATTATTAGGCTTCTTATCAGATTGCGATTCATTGGCTAAATCAATTTTTCTGTCTTTGTCCACAAGACTACTTTTACCGTCTTTTTTATCTTTCATTTTTACTTTATTTTAGGATTACTCTTTTTCATAATAAATAATAAAATAAACCATTACTATATTTAACAACAACGAAATACTATTAGTAACAATTATTGGCATGTCATTTTTTAAAACTCCATACACCACCCACAATGCTATTCCAAAAGTCAATACACTAAAAGTCAACAACGAAATGTCTTTTACTTTCTTAGTTTTCCATACTTTCCAAATTTGTGGAATAACCGAAATTGTAACACATATTCCTACAGAGAAACCCAAAAAATCAATAAAATTCATCGTTTTCTGTTTTAGTTCTATTTGTGTTAGAAGTATTTTATCTTTTTGAAAATAAATCAACCTTATAGAAATTACAAGAACTAAAAATAGTTTAATTTTCTATATTCCTTTAACTTCAAAAAATTAAAGATTATCTCAAAAGAAAAAGCTCTCAAATAGTTTCTAACTTTTTGAGAGCTTTTATATTTTGGTTTTTTAGACCAAAGCTCAAGAACTAAACCAAATCAAAACGATCTAAATTCATTACTTTGTTCCATGCTGCCACAAAATCTTTCACAAATTTATGATGAGCATCAGCACTGGCATAAACTTCAGCAATAGCTCTCAACTCAGAGTTAGAGCCAAATACTAAATCCACACGAGTTCCTGTCCATTTAGGCTGACCTGTTTTACGATCTATTCCAATATAAATTTCTTTGCTTTCGTCCATTGCTTTCCAGGCTGTTCCCATGTCTAACAAATTAACAAAGAAATCTGTCGTTAATTGTCCGGGACGAGTCGTTAATACACCATTTTTTGATCCATCAAAATTAGTATCTAAAGCTCTCAAACCACCTATCAAAACAGTTAATTCAGGAGAAGTTAAGGTTAACAATTGTGCTTTATCAATTAGTAATTCTTCAGTAGAAACAGCACTTTTATTTTTTCTGTAATTTCTAAAACCATCAGCAATTGGCTCTAAAAACCCAACCGATTCAACGTCTGTTTGTTCCTGAGTAGCATCTGTACGACCAGCAGTAAATGGAACAGTCACACTTGTTCCTGCATCAGCTGCTGCTTTTTCTACAGCAACATTACCCGCTAATACAATTAGATCCGCAATAGAAACTTTTTTAGATATGTTTGCGTTATTAAATTTACTTTGAATATTTTCTAAAGCCGTAAAGACTTTACTTAATTGAACTGGATTATTTACTTCCCAATTTTTTTGTGGTTCTAATCGAATGCGTGCTCCATTAGCACCACCACGTTTATCAGAACCTCTAAAAGTAGATGCCGAAGCCCATGCAGTAGTCACTAATTCTGATACCGAAAATCCTAATCCTAAAATTTGAGATTTTAACACATCAACATCATTAGCGTCTATTAATTCATAATCTGCAGCAGGAATTGGATCTTGCCATGTAAACACTTCCTGAGGAACATCTGGACCTAAATATCGTGAAAGAGGTCCCATATCACGGTGTGTTAATTTAAACCAGGCTTTTGCAAAAGCATCAGCAAATTGATCTGGATTTTCGCGGAATCTTTTTGATATTTTGGCATATTCTGGATCAAATCGTAAAGATAAATCGGTTGTTAGCATCGTTGGTCGGTGCATTTTGTTAGGATCGTGTGCATCTGGAGTAATTGCGCCAGCATTTGTAGCCACCCATTGATGAGCACCCGCAGGACTTTTTGTTAATTCCCAATCAAAATCTAATAAGTATTCAAAAAATAAGTTGGTCCATTCTGTTGGTTTACTCGTCCAGGTAACTTCAAGTCCTGAACTAATAGTATCAGCACCTTTACCTGTTCCAAAACTATTTTGCCATCCAAAACCTAATTCTTCGATTTCCGAAGCTTCTGGTTCTTTACCCACATGATCCGTTGAAGCCGCACCGTGAGCTTTACCAAATGTATGACCACCAGCAATTAATGCCACCGTTTCCTCATCATTCATTGCCATACGGGCAAAAGTATCTCTAATATCATGGGCTGCTAAAATAGGATCAGGATTTCCGTCTGGTCCTTCTGGATTTACATAAATTAATCCCATTTGAACGGCAGCCAAAGGATTTTCTAAATTACGGGAATGAACTTTTCCATCTGCATCATCATCAGAAGGAACTACGCCGTCTCCTGCTACTCCATGAGAACCATGCGCATAGCGAATATCTCCACCAAGCCAGTTTTTTTCAGAACCCCAATATACATCCATGTCTGGCTCCCAAACATCAGCACGACCACCGGCAAAACCTAATGTTTTGAATCCCATAGACTCTAAAGCGATATTTCCAGTAAGGATCATTAAATCAGCCCAGGAAATTTTATTACCATATTTTTGTTTTATTGGCCAAATCAAACGACGGGCTTTATCTAAAGACACATTATCAGGCCATGAATTTAATGGAGCAAAACGTTGTTGACCTGAACCAGCGCCACCTCGTCCGTCTTGCACGCGGTAAGTTCCAGCACTATGCCATGCCATACGAATAAAAAATGGTCCATAATGTCCAAAATCGGCCGGCCACCAATCCTGAGAATCGGTCATCAAAGCATGTAGATCTTTTTTTACTGCTTCTAAATCTAATGATTTGAATGCTTCTGCATAATCAAATTCTTCGTCCATTGGATTAGATTTTGATGAATGTTGACGTAAAATATCAACTTTTAGCTGATTAGGCCACCAATTTTTGTTTTGCGTTCCATTACCTGCACTTTGCTTAGGAGCGCTTCCAGAAAATGGACATTTTCCACCACCGTTTGAATTGTTTGTATTTTCCATATTTATTTGTTTTTTGTTATTAATTTCGAAATGCTAATCTAGCTACAATAAATCTATTTAAAAACAATTGATAATAGATAAAAACTATAGTTCTATTTTTTATAAACTGTCCTTCAACTAATAAAAATACTAAAAAAACAACTGTTCTCCAGTAAATAATGAACAAACTTAAAATGATATTAAAAAATAAGCTACCTAATCTTATAATTAAATTTATTTTTAAGGCATTTTTTATGATATAAAAATAAAAATTCAATATTTTTTCCTATTTTGCATAGTATTCCAAAACCATAGCTATGAACTCAATCACCCGAATTTTTGACTTCCCGTACCATCAACAGGATGAGTTTACTTCTATTCCAGACGCCTTAACTTCAAAACAAAATGGGGTTTGGGTAAAAATATCTACACAAGAATATATTGCTAAGTCCAATAGTATTTCCAGAGCATTATTGCGAATGGGAATAAAAAAAGACGATAAAATTGCCATCATCTCCTCTAATAATAGATCTGAATGGCACATCGTTGATATTGGTGTTTTGCAAACTGGAGCACAAACTGTTCCAATATATCCTACTATTTCTGAATATGATTATCAATATATTCTTAGCCATTGTGAAGCAAGCTACTGTTTTGTTTCTGACGAAGAAGTATTAAGAAAAATAAACTTAGTCAAAGACAAATTACCTCACCTAAAAGAAGTTTACAGTTTTAATCCTATTACCAATTGCAAAAATTGGAATGAATTACTATTACTTGGAGAAGACGAAAATAATCAAGATGAAGTTGAAGCCCGAAAAAACAGCATCAATACCGAAGATTTAGCTACAATAATATATACTTCGGGAACAACGGGAAATCCAAAAGGTGTGATGCTTTCACATCAAAATATTGTTTCAAATGTTTTAGGTAGTGCTCCTAGAATTCCATTTCAAGCAGGAAAAAGCAGAGCCTTGAGCTTTTTACCTATTTGTCATATTTTCGAACGAATGGTATTGTATTTATACCAATATTATGGTGTATCGATTTATTTTGGAGAATCCATTGAAAAAATTGGAGAAAACATAAAAGAAGTTCAGCCTACAGTAATTACTGCTGTTCCTAGATTAATCGAAAAAGTATATGATAAAATTTATGCTAAAGGAGCAGAACTTACCGGAATTAAAAAGAAATTATTCTTCTGGGCAATTGATTTAGGATTGCGATATGAACCCTATGGAGCCAATGGCTTTTGGTATGAACTCCAACTTAAAATTGCCAGAAAACTTATTTTTAGCAAATGGAAAGAAGGACTTGGAGGCAAACTAGAAGTTATGATTTCTGGAAGTGCTGCTTTGCAAACACGCTTGTCTCGAATTTTTGCCGCTGCCGAAATACCCGTTATGGAAGGCTATGGTTTAACCGAAACTTCGCCTGTAATTGCTGTAAATGATATGAGAAATTATGGTTTCCGAATTGGAACTGTTGGAAAAGTAATTAATAATGTTGAAGTGAAAATTGCCGAAGACGGAGAAATTCTTTGCAAAGGGCCTAATGTAATGATGGGTTATTACAAAAACGAAAAACTGACTAATGAAGTAATTACCGATGGTTATTTCCATACCGGAGACATAGGAAATATGGATCCAGATGGATTTTTAAAAATTACCGATCGCAAAAAAGAAATGTTTAAAACTTCGGGTGGAAAATACATTGCTCCTCAACTTATTGAAAACACAATGAAACAATCGCGTTTTATAGAACAAATTATGGTTATAGGCGAAGGTCAAAAAATGCCAGCTGCATTTATCCAACCTAATTTTGATTTTATAATTGAATGGGCTAAAAAGAATAAAATTGACTTAGATAAATCGCACGAGGGTATCGTTTCTAACGAAAAAGTTATTGCCCGAATCCAACAGGAAATTGATTCTATTAATCCTAAATTTGGTCATTGGGAACAAATAAAACGTTTTGAACTTACTCCAGATATTTGGTCTATTGATGGTGGACAATTGACACCAACTCTTAAATTGAAACGTAAAAACGTTTTAGAAAAATACCAGGATTTATATCAAAAAATATATAGTGCTTAAATAAAAGCTATTTCTTAACTAAAAAAGAGATTGTTTCATACAGTGTGAAACAATCTCTTTTTTTTTAAGCCAAACCATTATTTAACAAAAAAATAGCGGTTTTATATTATGCATGCATACTATTATTTCTTATATTTGAAACAACAACAATGCTAATATCATAATTTTTAGATTAAAATAAAATGATTATGATAAAAAAATGATTTTCTGTTTGAGAGAAATTTAATCAGCATGCCACATGAAAAACAAAACGATAGACTATATTTTAAGAGCGACTTGGCAAGCTATTTCCAGAATGTACAATGAAGAAGCTACTAAATATGGAGCTACAATGGCAACTGGTTTTACATTATTAAGTATCGACAAAGAAGAAGGAACGCCATCTACTGCTTTAGGCCCAAAAATGGGAATGGAACCCACAAGCCTGACTCGTATATTAAAATCGATGGAAGAAAAAGGATTAATCATAAAAAAGAAAAATCCAAATGACGGTCGAGGAGTGTTAATTTACCTAACAGATCAAGGAAAAGAAAAAAGAGCCTTATCTAAAAGTACCGTTATCCAATTTAATGAAAGTATTAAAAAACATATCTCTGATGAAAAATGGGAAAACTTTATAGAAGTTGCCGAAACCATCAACAAATTAATACAAGATAAAGAAATATTTAACCCATCTGAAAATAGAGAAAATGGAATCGCTACAACCGAAAAAAACAAAAAATAATTCATTAGTAACGATAATAAATTCAGATAAAAATAAATAGTAACAACTTATGAAACGCACAATTAAAAAAGTTGCCGTAATCGGTTCAGGGATCATGGGTTCAGGAATTGCTTCTCATTTTGCAAACATCGGTGTCGAAGTATTGCTTTTGGATATTGCTCCAAAAGAACTTACTGAAGCCGAGAGCAAAAAAGGACTCACTCTGGAAAGTAAAGTAGTTAGGAACCGAATTGTCAATGAGCATTTGGCTAATTCCCTAAAATCAAAACCCTCCCCTATTTACAGTGCAAAATTTGCTAGCAGAATCACCACTGGAAACACCACGGATGATATGGCAAAAATTGCTAATGTAGACTGGATTATAGAAGTTGTGGTAGAACGTTTGGACATCAAAAAATTAGTTTTCGAACAAATCGATCAATACCGAACTCCGGGAACCTTAGTGACTTCAAATACTTCTGGGATTCCAATCCATTTTATGAGTGAAGGACGAAGTGATGATTTTCAGCAACACTTCTGCGGAACACACTTTTTTAATCCGGCGCGTTACTTACAATTATTCGAAATTATTCCGGGACCAAAAACTTCGACTGAAGTATTGGTTTTTTTGAATAATTATGGAGAAAAATTCTTAGGAAAAACTTCGGTTGTTGCCAAAGATACTCCTGCCTTTATTGGAAACCGTATTGGAGTTTTCGGAATCCAAAGTTTGTTTCATTTGGTAAAAGAAATGAATCTGACTATTGAAGAAGTCGATAAATTAACAGGACCTGTTATTGGACGACCAAAGTCGGCTACTTTTAGAACTGTTGATGTAGTAGGTTTAGATACTTTGGTTCATGTTGCCAATGGAATTTACGAAAACTGTCCTGAAGACGAAGCGCATGAATTATTCAAACTTCCGAAATTCATTACCAAAATGGTCGAGAACAAATGGTTTGGAAGCAAAACGGGACAAGGTTTTTACAAAAAAGTAGACAAAGACATTCTTTCATTGGATTTGAATACTTTAGAATATCGTGCAGCTAAAAAAGCTTCGTTTGCTACTTTAGAACTCACAAAAACCATTGATAAACCTATTGATCGTTTTAAAGTTTTAATAAAAGGACAAGATAAAGCGGGCGAATTTTACAGAAAAAGTTTCGCCGCATTATTGGCTTATGTTTCCAATAGAATTCCTGAAATCTCAGATGAATTATATAAAATTGACGATGCCATGAAAGCGGGTTTTGGCTGGGAAAATGGTCCATTCGAAATTTGGGATGCCATTGGGGTTGAAAAAGGAATCGAAATGATAAAAGCCGAAGGTCATACTCCTGCTCCATGGGTAAATGAAATGTTGGCTTCAGGAAACAATAGTTTTTATTCTGTGAAAGAAGGAGCTACTTATTTCTATGATATTGCAACCAAATCACAAACTAAAGTTCCGGGACAAGATGCTTTTATCATTCTGAATAACATTCGCGAAAGCAAAAAAGTCTGGAGCAACAGTGGTGCTATCATTGAAGATTTAGGCGACGGAATTTTGAATATCGAATTCAAATCGAAAATGAATACTATTGGTGGTGATGTATTGCAAGCCATCAACAAAGGAATTGATTTAGCTGAAAAAGAATATTCAGGATTAGTGATTGGAAATCAAGCCGCTAATTTTTCGGTTGGTGCCAATATCGGAATGATATTCATGATGGCTGTGGAACAGGAATACGACGAACTGAATATGGCAATCAAACTATTTCAGGATACAATGATGCGTGTGCGTTACTCTTCAATTCCTGTAGTAGTTGCACCACACGGAATGACTTTTGGTGGTGGATGCGAAATGAGTCTTCATGCCGATAAAGTGGTTGCAGCAGCAGAAACCTACATGGGATTGGTTGAATTTGGTGTTGGTGTGATTCCTGGCGGCGGTGGTTCAAAAGAATTGACTTTACGTGCCTCCGACTTGTTCCGAAAAAATGATGTAGAACTCAATACTTTACAGGAATATTTCCTGACCATTGCTATGGCAAAAGTATCAACTTCTGCTTATGAAGCCTTTGACACTGGACTTTTACAGCATGGAAAAGACATTATTGTAGTAAATAAAGACCGCCAAATTGCCGAAGCAAAAAAACATGCCTTATTAATGGCTGAAGCGGGTTACACTCAACCTATCAAAAGAAATGATATCAAAGTTTTAGGAAAACAAGTTTTGGGAATGTTCTTAGTAGGAACCGACCAAATGCTTGCTGGTAAATACATCTCGGAACACGATAAAAAAATTGCAAACAAACTAGCTTATGTCATGGCTGGAGGTGATTTATCTGAACCGACATTGGTTTCTGAACAATACTTACTCGATTTAGAAAGAGAAGCTTTCTTGTCTCTTTGTACCGAAAGAAAAACAATGGAGCGTATCCAGTATATGTTAAAGTCGGGGAAACCTTTGAGAAATTAGTATCAATTTGAAAAATTAAAGATTTGGCAAAAAGCAATGACCTCGTAGAGGTCAACTATTTGTAGAAAATAGAATAATTTTAGTTTTAGCTCCGTAGGAGCGACCTGTAAAAAAATGAATTTATGGCAAATACCTATTCGCAAATTTATATCCAAATTGTTTTTGCCGTAAAAGGAAGAGAAAATTTGATCAAAAAAGAAAACCGTGAAGAGTTACATAAATTCATTACAGGTATTGTTTCCAATAGAGAACAAAAGTTATTAGCCATTTTTGCAATGCCAGACCACGTTCATATTTTGGTTGGAATTAAGCCAAATATTGTAATATCTGATTTGGTGAGAGATATAAAAGCTGGTTCATCAAAATTTATTAATGACAGTAAATGGATTAATGGAAAATTCAGTTGGCAAGAAGGATATGGAGCATTCTCTTATTCAAAAAGTCATCTTGACAATGTGATAAAATACATTTTAAACCAAGAAGAACATCATAAAAAACAAACATTTAAAAAAGAATATCTTGCCTTTTTAGAAAAATTTGAAATTGAATATGAGGAAAAATATTTATTTGAATGGATCGAATTATAAACAGGTCGCTCCTACGGAGCTCATCAACAAATTCGCAACTTAATGCTACAAACAGTGTGCCTCTACGAGGCAAATAAATAGGAGCAAAAAAGAACATGATACTAATTAAAATCTTTACAAAACAGTTCCGTAATAGAAAAAGCACTAAAAAAACCTCGTAGAGGTTTACTGTTTGTAAAAAATATAGTTTGAAATTAAATTTAGCTCCGTAGGAGCGAACTGTAAAATATCAAAATAATAAGAATTATGAAAAACACAACAGCATATATTGTTTCTGCATACCGCACTGCAGTTGGAAAAGCTCCAAAAGGTGTATTCCGTTTCAAACGCCCTGATGAATTGGCAGCAGAAACCATTCAACACATGATGAATGAATTGCCTGATTTCGACAAAAAAAGAATCGATGATGTTATGGTAGGAAACGCTATGCCAGAAGCCGAACAAGGATTGAATTTTGGACGATTAATTTCCTTAATGGGATTAGAAATTAATGATGTTCCCGGAGTAACCGTTAACAGATATTGTGCTTCGGGATTGGAAACCATCGGAATGGCAACTGCCCGAATCCAATCAGGAATGGCAGATTGTATTATTGCCGGTGGGGCCGAAAGCATGAGTTTTATCCCAATGGGCGGTTACCGACCTACTCCAGATTATGCCGTTGCCAAAGCTGGTCACGAAGATTATTACTGGGGAATGGGACTAACAGCCGAAGCCGTTGCCAAACAATTCAATATCTCCAGAGAAGACCAGGATTTATTTGGTTATCATTCGCATCAAAAAGCACTGAAAGCACAAAACGAAGGTAAATTTGATAATCAAATTGTTCCAATTACTATCGAACAAACTTTTGTTAATGACAATGGCAAAAAAGAGACAAAATCATATACCGTAAACAAAGACGAAGGACCAAGAGCCGATACTTCACTAGAAGCTTTGGCTAAACTAAGACCCGTATTTGCCGCTGACGGAAGTGTAACAGCAGGAACTTCATCTCAAATGAGTGATGGTGCTGCCTTTGTTTTGATTATGAGCGAAGAATTGGTGAAAGAATTAAACCTAACACCTATAGCAAGATTAGTCAATTACGCATCCGCTGGAGTAGAACCAAGAATCATGGGAATTGGCCCTGTAAAAGCCATTCCAAAAGCCTTAAAACAAGCAGGATTGCAATTGAAAGACATTGATTTAATTGAATTAAACGAAGCTTTTGCTTCTCAATCCTTGGCAGTAATTAGAGAATTAGACTTGAATCCTGATATTGTTAATGTAAACGGAGGTGCCATTGCATTAGGTCATCCTCTAGGTTGTACCGGAGCAAAATTATCCGTTCAATTGTTTGACGAAATGAAACGCAGAGGTAATAAATACGGAATGGTTACTATGTGTGTAGGAACAGGACAAGGAGCAGCAGGGATTTTTGAATTGCTTTAGAAGAAAATAGAACAAAGAATAGAGATAATAGAATATAGACTAAAAAGAATGAGAAATGCGTCATAACTATAAAAACTTGAAAATTTGGCAACTTGGAATAGAAATCGCAAATGATGTTTCTGATATCCTTTTAGAATTTCCAAAACACGAAAGATATGATTTAAGCTCTCAGTTAAGTCAATGTTCCGTTTCAATTCCAAGTAACATTGCTGAAGGTTCTTCTAGAACTGACAAATCTTTTAGCCACTTTATAGATATCTCTCTAGGTTCTTCATTTGAATTAAACACTCAATTAATAGTAGCAAAACATCGAAAATACATTAATGAAAAAACATTTAATCAATTAGAAAAAAAAGTAGAAGAATTTCAAAGAATGACTATGGGATTTCAAAATGGACTAAAATAAAGTCTATTTTGAAAATTTAAACTCTAGTTTCTCTTTTCTATATTCTTTATTCTATTTTCTCTTTAAAAAAAATAAATCATGGACAACAAAACAAGAGGCGGACAATTCCTCGTAAAAGAAACAAAATGCGAAGACATTTTTATTCCAGAAGATTTTTCGGAAGAACAAAAAATGATGCGCGACATGGTCAAGGAATTTGTTGACAAAGAACTTTGGCCCAACAAAGACCGTTTTGAAAAAAAAGATTTTGCTTTCACGGTCGAATGTATGCAAAAAGCGGCTGAACTTGGACTTTTAGGAATTTCTGTTCCTGAAGCCTATGGCGGAATGGGAATGGGATTTGTAGAAACCGTTCTGGTTTGTGATTACATTTCAGGAGCAACAGGATCATTTTCTAGTGCTTTTGGAGCGCATACAGGAATTGGAACGTTACCAATTACCTTATACGGAACAGAGGAGCAAAAACAAAAATACGTTCCTAAACTCGCTTCTGGCGAATGGTTTGGTGCTTATTGCCTTACTGAACCTGGTGCTGGAAGCGATGCCAATTCTGGAAAAACAAAAGCTGTTTTATCTGAAGATGGTACTCATTACAAAATTACAGGACAAAAAATGTGGATTACCAATGCTGGATTTTGTTCGCTTTTTATTGTTTTTGCCCGAATTGAAGACGATAAAAACATCACTGGTTTTATTATCGAAAACGATCCCGAAAACGGAATTTCTACCAATGAAGAAGAACATAAATTAGGAATTCGTGCTTCATCAACAAGACAAGTTTTTTTTAATGAAACTAAAGTTCCTGTAGAAAACATGCTTTCTGAAAGAGGAAATGGTTTTAAAATTGCGATGAATGCACTGAATGTGGGTCGTATTAAATTGGCAGCAGCCTGTTTGGATTCACAGCGAAGAATCATCACTGGATCGGCTAAATATTCGAATGAAAGAGTGCAGTTTAATGTTCCTATTTCTAAATTTGGTGCCATTCGATACAAATTAGCCGAAATGGCTACTAGCTGTTACGCAGGTGAAAGTGCGGTTTACAGAGCGGCAAAAAGCATTGAAGAACGAATTTCCATTCGCGAAAGTGAAGGTGCTTCACAACAGGAAGCCGAATTAAAAGGCGTGGAAGAATTCGCTATAGAATGTGCTATCTTAAAAGTAGCGGTTTCTGAAGACATTCAGAATTGTTCTGATGAAGGAATTCAAATTTTTGGAGGAATGGGATTCTCTGAAGACACTCCTATGGAAAGTGCTTGGCGTGATGCCAGAATTACTCGAATTTACGAAGGAACTAACGAAATCAACCGAATGCTATCAGTAGGAATGTTAATTAAAAAAGCCATGAAAGGTCATGTGGATTTATTAGGTCCAGCTTCAAAAGTACAAGAAGATTTAATGGGAATTCCATCATTTGAAACTCCTGATTATTCTGAATTATTTTCTGAAGAAAAAGAAATGATTAGCAAATTGAAAAAAGCATTTCTAATGGTTGCTGGTGGTGCTGTTCAAAAATACGGTCCTGATTTAGACGAGCACCAACAATTGTTAATTGCATCTGCTGATATTTTAATCGAAATTTACATGGCTGAATCTACTATTTTAAGAACAGAGAAATTAGCTAAAAAAGAAGGAGAAGCTAATATTAAAGAACAAATTGCAATGGCAAAATTATATCTTTATAAAGCAGTCGATATCATTACTCAAAAGGGAAAAGAAAGCATCATTTCTTTTGCCGAAGGCGATGAACAACGCATGATGTTAATGGGATTGAGACGTTATACTAAGTATACCAACATGCCCAACATTGTAGAAATTAGAAGAACTATTAGTGCTAAAATTATTGCCGAAAACAAATATTGTTTTTAATATAATTTGTTGCAATCAGGTATAAAAAACGTCCCAAAAATTGGGACGTTTTTTGGTACATATCATTTTTTCTCTTCTTCTTCCAATGGCGATATTTCACCAAAATAAGAAATAGATTCTCTATTATTACTAATGATGGTTAGTGTGCTACTTCCTTCAAATAGTACAGAAAGCGTGATATTAAAAAAATCCTGCTGTCCTTTAACTGCAACATCAATTTGATATCCTTTTTTCTGCTTGTTTACTACAAATTTTTCTGGTTTTCCTTCAAATTTTAATCCTGTATCACTACCACCATAACCTAATCCGCTAAATCCTCTGCCAAAAAAAGGCATTTCACTTTTTATAAAATCAGGTTTAAACTGGATAAAATTAGGAATGATACTTAAATCGACCATTCTAAAAGTTTGCGAATTTAAATTTCGAGCAACAAATTGAAATTCTTTAGCATCAATTAGTTTTTCAATCTCTTTTTTCTTTTCTATGCTTTTTTCAATTCTAAGTTGCTTTCTTGTCTTTTCCTGAGAAAACCCAGTTAAAACATTAAAAAAAAGCAAGAATACCATAGCAACTTTATATGTTTTCATAATTTTTAGTTTTTAATAATACCAAAATATTTAAAAAAAATCATCTAATATTAAACGACTTTGATCTAATAAAATTACATTTTTGAAACAACAAAAATTATTCCTGTATTTAGTTAAAAAGCAAAATTGTATGAAAAAAACTAGGAGATTGTCTCAATATTATATTTTAGAAACAGTAAAAAGAATGATTAATAGAACAAAATGATTAAATTTTTAACTGTTTATCTTCTTCAAATAACAATTTAATGTTCTCATAAGAGTTCTTCAAAACTTCCGGAATGTCATTTGGATGAATCCAGGCTACTTTTTCAATACCTTCTTCTAATTGCCCTTGAGGTGTGCCTTCAAAATCTGAAAACATTTCAAACCAATGGGTTATTTTTAATTTATAAACCCCGTTACGCTTGAAAACATGATAGGTTTTTTGCAGTTTATTTATAATTCTTAATTGATTGACACCTGTCTCTTCTTCCACCTCGCGCATAGCAGTTTGCTCAATTTCTTCCTTCTTTTCGACACCTCCTTTTGGCAAATCCCATTTCCCATTTCGAAAAATAAACAAAACTTCCCCTTTTTTGTTATACACTAAGCCTCCACCTGCTTTATTCACTGGGATTTTAGCTTTTAAGGTTTTCATAATCTCCTTTTCATCAGGATGATAGAGATAAGCTTTTTGAATTTTATTTTGAAAAATTTTAACTATAATTTGCTTTATATCAATGCTTTCCAATAAAAACAACTGAAAATCTGTCTCTTTAGAGATTTTATTTGTCAAAAAAAGTGGTTTGTCGTTCACAAAAACTTTATACATTTGTACTATGATTTTTAATAAAGATACAGCCGAAAAAACAGCCGAATTGCTTTTACAAATAAATGCAATTAAATTGAATCCTGAAAATTCTTTTACATGGGCTTCAGGGTGGAAATCACCCATTTATTGTGATAACCGCTTAATACTTTCATTTCCAGCAATAAGAAATTATGTGAGAGATGAATTTGCAAAAAACATAGAAAAACAATTTGGAAAACCAGATGTTATTGCTGGAGTTGCAACTGGAGCTATCGGAATAGGTATGCTTGTTGCCGAAAGCATGGGATTACCTTTTGTTTATGTACGTCCAGAACCTAAAAAACACGGTCGTCAAAACCAGGTGGAAGGTTTCTTGCAAAAAGGACAAAATGTAGTTGTGGTTGAAGATTTAATTAGTACAGGAAACAGTAGTTTGCTTGCTGTTGAAGCTTTGCGTGCTGCAGGAGCTAATATTAAAGGTATGGCTGCCATTTTTACTTATGGTTTTGATGTGGCCGAAGAAAACTTTAAAAATGCAAAACTGGATTTATATACTCTTAGTAATTATCAAAATCTTTTGAATTTAGCTGTAGCTAAAAAATACATTACAGAAAAGGAAGAAAGCACTTTAAGAGAATGGAGCGTTACTCCTTCTACATGGGGACAAGTAGATAGCAATTAAAAAACAAAATCATGAACTTAGAAAGTCCAAAGGTTAACCTTGAAAAATCGGCAGATGAATTATTTAATTTATTGACCGATATGAAAAATTTCGAAAAATTAATGCCTGAAAACATTGCTAAGTTTGAAGTTATTGGAGATGATTCATTTCTTTTTGGTTTAAAAGGAATGCCTGAAATACAACTGAAAGTAAATGAAAAAATAGCTCCAAACAAGATTGTTTTTGGTTCAGCAAGTGATAAAGTGCCTTTTACATTAATAACTAATATTGAAAGTGTTTCGTCTAATTCAAGTTCAGTAAAATTAGATTTCGAAGGAAGTTTCAATCCTATGATGGCAATGATGGTAAAAGGACCAATTAGTAAATTTATCGAAACTCTTGTTTCTAATATGCCTAAATTATAGCTTATCCTCTTAAAAACAAACTTTTCAAACCCTTTTAGTTTAAGACTAAAAGGGTTTATTTTTTTATACAAATGGCTTAATGAATAGCTATTCTTACCTCATTTCTTTTATTTTCAGTTTTTAACTATTTCACTTTTAGTAATAGAAAATAAAATCTACTCGTTGGGTGAAATTGTTTTTGGATATTAAATTTTCGTCAGTTCGAGTGAATTTTCAGAAAACGCGACAGCTTTTTCGGAAAATTTGTATCGAGAACAAGAAAATATTGAATAGAAAACGGTTCTCGATACATTTTTCGCTTCATTTCATTACGCAAAAAACACTACCATTGAGGTTTTTGATAATTTCACCCAACGGGTAATATCTCAATTATTTTAGCTCGACTCCTCCTGTTTTATTTGTATAATTTACACAAAAAAACTCAATCACCCACTTGTTTTATAGGTTAAAATATAAAAATGCATTGAAATTAAGCCAAAAAGACGTAAAAAAAACACACTTTACTAAAACAACCCTATTTTTTTAGGGGCACATACAAAAATACATTTATGAAAATATCAAAATTCAATTACCGAAATTAAAGATTATACATTATTTTGATTTGATTTTCGGTAATTGACAATTCTTTCATGTTTTAAGCAAAAAATACCAAATCTTTGATATTTTTAAATCAAAAGTTGATAAATTCGCCATTATCAATAACAAAAAAACACAATCACTAATAATTATTCAAAAACACAAATACCTTTTATGAAAACCAAAAGAAACTAACACTTAACTGAAAATAAAAAACTTTAAAAAAAGAAACAATAGAAAACTTTTACCATAAATCAATTTAAAACCCATTTATTATGAAAAAAATCGAAGCAGTGATACGAAAATCTAAATTTGAGGATGTTAAAAAAGCATTGCACCAAATTGAGGTTAACTTTTTTACCTATTGGGACGTTACTGGAGTTGGTAACGAAAAAGAAGGACACGTATACAGAGGAATCACTTACAGTACTTCAGATATCCAAAGAAGATATATTTCGATAGTAGTTTCAGATCCTTTTTTAGAAAGAACCATTGACGCTATTTTAAATGCGGCAGAAACAGGAATGGTTGGAGATGGAAAAATATTTGTTTCTGATATCACGGAAACTTACCGAATTAGAACCAAAGAAAAAGGAACAGACGCTGTTAACTAAATCATTTTTTAAAATTAACTTATAAAATATATATTATGGATACGAATGCTGTATTAGACTTAATGTGGGTATTAATCTGCGGAATTTTAGTGTTTTTCATGCAAGCTGGTTTTACTCTTGTAGAAGCTGGTTTTACAAGATCAAAAAACACAGGAAACATTATAATGAAAAACTTAATGGATTTTTGTATTGGTAGCATTGCCTTCTGGGTACTTGGTTACTCATTAATGTACGGAGATTCAATTAGTGGTTTCATAGGAACTCCAAGTTTGATTTTTGACACTGCTGCTGATATGCACAGTTTATTCTTTCAAACTGTTTTTGCTGCTACTGCTGCTACAATTGTTTCTGGAGCTATTGCTGAAAGAACTAAATTTACTACTTATTTATTCTTCTCTCTTTTAATGACTTTAGTAATTTACCCAATCTCGGGAAGCTGGGTATGGAACGGTGGAGGTTGGTTAGCTCAAATGGGCTTTACTGATTTTGCTGGTTCAACTGTAGTACACTCTGTAGGTGGATGGGCCTCATTAGTTGCTGCTGCAATGGTAGGACCTAGAATTGGAAAATACAATGCTGACGGAACTTCAAATGCTATTCCTGGTCACAACATTATGTTAGGAGCTTTAGGGGTATTCATTTTATGGATGGGTTGGTTTGGATTTAACCCAGGTTCTCAATTAGCAATCTCTGGAGACAATGCAATTGCTGTAGCTGGAATCTTTATCACGACAAATTTAGCTGGAGCTGTTGGAGCAATAGCTGCTATGTTTGTAACTTGGATTATCTACAAAAAACCAGATATCTCTATGACATTAAACGGTGTATTAGCTGGACTAGTAGGTGTAACTGCAGGTTGTGCTGCTGTAGATACTGTTGGTGCATTCTTCATAGGATTAATTTGTGGTATTGCTGTAGTATTCTCAATCGAATTTATCGACAAAAAACTTAAAATTGACGATCCGGTTGGAGCAATATCTGTTCACGGAGTTTGTGGAGCTTTAGGTACTATATTAGTTGGTGTTTTTGCTACTGATGGTGGATTACTTTACGGAGGTGGATTTGAAAAACTAGGAGTTCAACTTACAGGAGTAGTTGCAATAGGCGCATGGGCTATCGTAACCTCTTTTATTGTACTTTTTGTTCTTAAAAAATTGATGGGATTGAGAGTTACTAAAGAAGAAGAAATTGACGGATTAGATATCCACGAACATGGTTCAAATGTTTATAATGATTAAGAAATACTAACTATTAATTTTCAAAATGAGGCTATCTAAAAAAGACAGCCTCATTTTTTTTACACAAAATGATGATTATATTGCTTTTATATCGTAATATTGCAATATAAATATATTACGATGGGAACTACAAAATCCGAACACTTTACCGATACACAAAACGAAATGGCGACTTTAGCTAAAGCCATAGGTCATCCAGCACGAATTGCCATTATAGAATACCTTATAAAAGTGGATAGCTGTATTTGTGGTGATATTGTAAATGAGTTACCACTCTCCCAACCTACTATTTCGCAACACCTGAAAGAACTTAAAAACGCCGGACTTATCAAAGGAAACTTTGAAGGAAATGCAATTTGTTATTGCTTGAACGAAGAAGGTTTTAATAAAATAAAGCTCTTTTTTAATCATGTAAATACCTATTTAGAGAACAAGAAAAATGAATGTTGTTAATTTTTAAATTAGTACAAAATGAAATTATCAGAAATTAAAAATCTATTGAGCAGCGTAGAAACAGTTGCTTTTGTATTACCAAACGGAACTTATGTTCCTGAACATTTTCACGTAACCGAAGTCGGCTTGATTTCTAAAAACTTTATTGATTGCGGCGGAGTAGTGAGAAAAGAAACCGTTGTTAATTTCCAATTATGGAATGCCAATGATTTTGATCACCGTTTAAAACCTAAAAAACTATTGGATATCATTACGCTATCTGAAAAAGTTTTAGGAATTGGAGATTTCGAAATAGAAGTAGAATATCAATCCGAAACAATAGGAAAATATGATTTAGGTTTCAATGGTAAAGATTTTACTTTATTAAACAAACAAACCGCTTGTTTAGCAGAAGATCAATGTGGAATCCCTCCGTCCAAACAAAAATTATCTGACAACAATACAGAGACCAGCTGCTGCCCACCAGGAGGAAGCTGTTGTTAATTGTATCGACAAAAAAAGCAAACATCAATCCAATAAATTTTAAACTAAAAACATGACTTCAACACAAACTGCATTATTTCCAGAAATTGAAAAAGTAATTCATCGTTTTAATTTCGAAACTATATCCGAAGAACGCAAACATATTTTACAGCCTTTAATTGATTTTATTCAATCCAAAGCAAATAACAAACAAGAAATAAGACTAAACCTGATTTGCACACACAATTCTAGAAGAAGTCATTTGTCCCAAGTTTGGGCTCAAACCGCAGCAACTTATTACGACATCAAAAATGTATTTTGCTATTCTGGAGGGACTGAGGCAACTGCACTATTTCCAATGGCGGCTCAAACATTAGCCAAACAAGGATTCCAAATTAAAACTATTGCCGAAGGAAACAATCCTATTTATGCAATAAAATATACTGAAAACGCACATCCTATCATTGGATTTTCTAAAACCTTTGATTCTGAGTTCAATCCACAATCGGAATTTGCAGCGATCATGACTTGTTCAAGTGCGGACCAAGGTTGTCCGTTTATAGGAGGTGCCGAAAAGCGTATCCCAATTACTTTTGAAGATCCAAAAGCTTTTGATAATACTCCGCAACAAGCTGAAAAATATGAAGAAAGAAGCATTCAAATTGGTACAGAACTTTTATATGTGTTTTCACAAATTCAAAAATAACCATGTCAATAAATCATTGTACACCCGCTGTTTCTAGAAAAAAGCTGAGCTTTCTTGATCGTTTTCTAACACTTTGGATCTTTTTAGCCATGGCTGTAGGAGTGGGTATTGGAAATTTTATTCCGTCTAGCAGTAACTTTATCAATTCCTTTTCAAACGGGACAACTAATATTCCGCTCGCTATAGGACTTATTTTAATGATGTATCCTCCACTAGCAAAAGTAAAATATGAACAAATGGGCGAAGTATTTAAAAACGTCAAAGTTCTAAGTGCTTCATTAATTTTGAATTGGATTATTGGTCCTATTTTAATGTTTTCCTTAGCATTATTATTTCTAAATGGTTATCCAGAATACATGATTGGACTAATTCTTATTGGGCTTGCCCGATGCATCGCTATGGTAGTTGTTTGGAATGACCTTGCCGATGGAAACAGAGAATATGCCGCTGGACTTATTGCTTTAAACAGTATTTTTCAGGTCTTGCTTTACAGCGTGTATGCCTATGTTTTTATCACTGTACTTCCTCCCTATTTTGGTTATAACGGATTTGAAGTCAACATTAGCATAGCACAAATTGCAGAAAGTGTTGGGATTTATTTAGGAATTCCATTTGCTTTAGGAGTTATAAGTAGATACAGTTTAATAGCCTTAAAAGGCGAAGATTGGTTCCAAAATAAATTTGTTCCCATTATCTCTCCTATCACATTGATTGCGCTATTATTCACAATCATCATTATGTTTAGTTTAAAAGGAGCGCTTATTGTTCAAATTCCTATGGATGTGGTACGAATAGCCATTCCACTGGTTATTTATTTCAGTCTAATGTTTGTGATAAGTTTCTTTATTGGAAAATATTTTGGCGCTGACTATTCTAAAAGTACAGCGATTGCTTTTACAGCTACAGGAAACAATTTCGAATTAGCCATTGCAGTAGCTATTGGTGTTTTTGGAATTAACAGTGGACAAGCTTTTGCCGGAGTTATTGGTCCATTAGTTGAAGTTCCAGCTTTAATTGCATTAGTAAATGTTGCCTTTTGGTTTCAAAAAAAATATTTCCAACCCATTAAGTAATCTTACGTAAAAAAAGCTTTTTTATTTTTTCAACCAAAGCATCAAAATAAGTATTTAAAAGTACTTATTCTTGATGCTTTTTTAATTTTAGAATATTACACATTTGTTTTAGTTGATTTTCTTCATCTTTAAAACCTAAAAAAATGAAAAAAATCAACCAAAACCATAATAATTGATTAAAAAATAAAAAAAACTTCGACTGTTTTTTACACATAATCTATTTTATACTCTTAGTTTTCACAATATCTCAATTAACATCAAAAAATTATAATTAAGTATTTAAAATAAGTATTAATACTTATATTTGCTTCATAATACTTAATAATGATATTATGAAAAAAGTAATAGTAGTCGGAAACGGCATGGTGGGTTATAAATTTTGCGAAAAATTCATATCAAAACAAGGACATGAAAATTACCAAATCACCGTATTTGGAGAAGAACCAAGACGTGCTTATGACAGAGTTCACCTGAGTGAATACTTTGCTGGAAAAAGTGCTGAAGATTTATCATTATCAACTTCAAACTGGTACGAAGAAAATAATATCATACTGAATACTTCTGAATTAATTACAGATATAAATAGAGAACAAAAAACCATACATACACATCTGGAAACTACGCACGAGTATGACTACTTAGTTTTGGCTACGGGTTCAGCTGCTTTTGTACCACCAATTGAGGGTGTGGACAAAGAAGGCGTTTTTGTTTACAGAACAATTGAAGATCTGGATGCCATCATGGCTTACGCCAAAAAAATCAAACTAAACGGAGCTACGGAAGCAGCTGTACTTGGTGGAGGATTATTAGGTCTCGAAGCCGCAAAAGCCGTTCGTGACTTAGGATTGAATCCTCACGTTGTGGAATTTGCTCCTCGATTGATGCCAAGACAACTAGACAAAGGCGCCAGCGATATGCTTCAATCAAAAATTGAAGAATTGAATATAGGAATCCATTTGAACAAATCTACTCAATATATTGATGGTGAAGACGTGATAACAGGGATGATGTTTGATGAAAATGAATTGCTAAAAGTAGATATGCTGGTAATTTCTGCTGGTATCAAACCTCGTGATGAACTAGGAAGAGTTTGCGGACTTGAAGTAGGTGTTCGTGGAGGAATTGTGGTGGACAACAAGATGCAGACTTCAGATCCAAATATTTACGCAATTGGTGAAGTGGCACTTTACAATCACATGATTTATGGTTTGGTTGCTCCTGGATATGAAATGGCGGATGTTGCTGCTGAGCAAATCATGAATGGCGAGAAAACCATGAGAGAAGTAATTGACATGTCCACTCAATTAAAATTAATTGGTGTTGAAGTAGCGAGTTTTGGAGATCCTTTTATCGAAAATGATACTGTTACTGCTATTGTTTATGAAAATAAGTTCAGCGGAATATATAAAAGAATCAATGTTACCAAAGACGGAAAAACACTTTTAGGAGGAATTCTGGTAGGTGATGCAAGTGATTATAACGGATTATTCCAAATCTACAGCAATGCAATGGCGTTGCCTCCTAACCCGGAAGATTTGATTTTGGGATCAAGAGGCGGAGAAGCTTCTTCTTTTGGAAACGCTTCTGATTTACCCGATACTGCTGTAATTTGTTCTTGCGAAAATGTAACTAAAGGCGCTATTTGTTGTTCAATTATTGACGGAACTGCAAATACATTTGGTGATGTAGTAAAACAAACCAAAGCCACTTCAGGTTGTGGAGGTTGTAAACCGATGGTTGCTGATTTAGTAAAAGCGGCTCAAAAATCAATTGGGAAAGAAGTAAAAGAAAGCATTTGTGAGCACTTTAATCATACCAGACAAGAATTATTTGATTTGGTAAAAATCAACAAATACACTAATTTTTATGAAGTGATTGATCATCACGGAAACGGAGATGGTTGCGAAGTTTGTAAACCTTTAGTAGCATCTATTTTCTCCAGTATTTATAACGATACGGCAAACAAACACGTTACTACACAAGATACTAATGACAGATACCTAGCTAATATTCAAAGAAACGGAACCTATTCTGTTGTACCAAGAATTGCAGGTGGTGAGATTACGCCAGAAAAACTAATTGTAATTGGAGAGGTTGCTAAGCAATTCGACTTATACACAAAAATTACTGGAGCACAACGTGTGGATTTATTTGGAGCTACACTAAACGATTTACCTGAAATATGGAGAATTCTTATCGAAAATGGTTTTGAAAGCGGACACGCTTACGGAAAATCTTTAAGAGCGGTAAAAAGTTGTGTGGGTAATGCCTGGTGTCGTTACGGAATGGATGACAGTACCACTTTTGCTATCGAATTAGAGAACCGTTACAGAGGAATTCGTTCTCCTCATAAACTAAAAGGAGGCGTTTCTGCTTGTATTAGAGAATGTGCCGAAGCAAGAGGAAAAGATTTTGGAGTAATTGCGGTGGAAGGCGGTTGGAATCTTTACATCTGTGGAAACGGTGGCGCAAATCCTAAACACGCTGTACTTTTAGCCGAACAAATCGATAAAGAAACCGTATTCAAATACATGGATCGTTTCCTAATGTACTACATCCGTACGGCTGGACCACTGGTTAGAACCTCTACCTGGTTAGAAAAATTAGACGGAGGATTGGATTATTTAAAAGAAGTAATTATCCATGATCGTATTGGAATTTGTGAAACATTGGAAGCAGAAATGGAACAATTGGTTGGTACATTCGAATGCGAATGGAAACAAGTATTAGAAAAACCAAGATTGATGAAACGTTTCAGTCACTTTGTAAACTCTGATGAGAAAGATGACAATATTGAATATGTGGCATTAAGAGATCAAAAGATGCCAAAAGCCTGGTAATTTTCGAGTAAAAACAAAAAAATAATACTTCAATTTCAATTCCTCTTTCTTTTAGAGGGATTGGAAATGAGAAAAAAAGATAAATCATGGAAAATATTTTAGACAAATACAAAACGGTTTCTATAAATGAAGTAACCACTTGGTTTAAAGCTGGTAATATCAAAGACTTTCCAAGTAACAGAGGGGGATGTATCAAATACAAAGACAAACAAATTGCTGTTTTTAATTTCGAAAGAAGAAACGAATGGTACGCTTGTCAAAACGCTTGTCCTCATAAAATGGAAATGGTTTTATCTAGAGGAATGACCGGTTCAGCCGATGGTGTTCCTAAAATTGCTTGTCCAATGCACAAAAAAACTTTTTCTCTGGTGGATGGTTCTAACTTAAATGGAGACGATTTTTCTATTGCAACTTATCCTGTAAAAGTGGTGGACAACGAAGTATTCGTTGGGTTTTTAGAATAATTATGTATCTTTGAAAATATACTTTTCCAAATGATACTTACGCCATTCCAAAACGCCAGCGCAAAGATTGATGCAGAAAATGCACAAGATCCTAATAGTGAGCTATTTCAATCGAAATCTTACCCAAAAGAATTATTGTATTCGAATAGAATGTATAAGAGGCTGTTGGATTTTCATCCAAACGCTTCTGAAGAAGTTCAAATTGCGGCAAAAGCACAACACATTTGTCGTTGGAAAATGCCCAGAGAATCCTATCCCATGGATCGTGTGGGTTATCTAAAATGGCGTGAAGAATTGAAAAAATTTCACGCCAAAACTACCGCTGGTATCTTAGCTTCAGTAGGATACTCACAGGAATTTATTGATCGGGTTTCGTTTCTTATCGAAAAAAAATTACTTAAAAAAGATGAAGAAACCCAACTCCTTGAAGACGTAATTTGTTTAGTTTTTCTAGAGTTTTATCTTGAGCCTTTTGTACAAAAACACGATACTGAAAAGCTTAAAAATATTATTCTAAAAACCTGGAATAAAATGTCTGAAAAAGGACATCAAGCCGCTTTAAAAATAAGTTATACTGACGAAAATCTTCAATTGATTAAAGACGCGCTTGGATTGTAATTCATTTCCATTATGATAAAAGAAGCCAAAGCGTTTTCTGAAAATCTTAATTTCAAAAAATTAAAGCAAATGTATTTATTTGCTTTGATTACTATTGCTATTACCATTCTTCTAAGTCAGCTGCTTATCCAGTACAACATCAGTAGCCAACTTAATGATTCCCGATTGATTAACATTTCGGGCAGACAAAGAATGTTTAGCCAAAAATTAGCCAAAGAAATCCTGATCTTGAATGCTTCAACTGATAATTCAAATGAGGCAGAATCCATTTCGAACATAAAAAAAACGCTTGAACTTTGGAAATTTACTCATTTTGCATTAGAAAAAGGAAACGACAGTCTTAATTTTCCTGAAACCAAAAGTCCGGGTCTTTTAAAACTTTTCAATGCGGTAAAACCTAATGTGAACTATATTGATCGTGCAACTACACAATACTTACTCAATAGAAATAAACAACTTTCGCAAACTAGAAACCAACAAGAAGTTCAAGGCATACTAAATAATGTAAATGTTTTTGTGACGAAAATGAATCTTATTGTAAGTCAATATGAATATGAAGCTTTAGAAAAAGTAACCAAGCAACGCAATATTGAATACGGAATTCTAAGCTTTACGTTATTGATTTTATTTTTAGAGTTTCTTTTTATCTTTAAACCTACCAATAAGAAAATTGAAGTTCTTATCTCAAAATTATTGTCTTCTGAAAGAAGAGCCATCAAACTAGCTCGTGATACAGAAGCCATCAGTATTATCAAAGAAAATTCAGTAAAAGAATTAAAATCTTTGAACTATGCAATGGAAAACACCTTGCTGTATTGCCGAATTAGTCCGATGGGAAAAATCATCCACATGGGAGATAAATTCTCCAAATTATTACATTACAATCCTTCTTTTGATACTGATAAAAGTTTTTCTCAAGCCTTAACAACTATAGAAAAAGAGCAATTGGCTATAGACCAAATTATTGCTGACAAACAAAGAAGCGGCTGGCAAGGCGAGTTAAATACAACTGATAGAAATGGCAACATGCTTTGGCTTGATATGTCGATGATTCCTGTGAGAATCAGAAAAGAAGAATCGGAATTATTAGTGATTTGTTTCAATATTACGGTTCGAAAAAATGCCGAATTAGAAGTCGAAAGATTGAATAGAGAAAACATTATTGAAAGAATCAATCAGCAAAAAGTCATTTCGAGTAAAATTGTTGAAAACCAGGAAAACGAACAAAACCGAATTGCCAGAGAAATCCACGATGGAATAGGACAAATGCTTACAGGATTGAAGTTTAGTCTGGAAAGCATCAATCTGGACGACAAAGAAAAATCGGCTCAAAAAATAGAATACTTAAAAAAACTCTCTTTAGATATTATTAAAGGGGTTCGTACTGCAACTTTCAATTTGATGCCACCGGAATTGAGCGATCACGGAATTGTTTCTTCGATTGCCAAATTGACTTTAGAACTGGCAAAACTAACGGGTAAAAATGTTCAATTTTATAATAAAACCGATTTTGATCAAAGACTAGATTCTTTAATCGAAATTAATATTTACCGCCTTACTCAGGAAGCGATTAATAATGCTATAAAATATGCCGAATCTTCGCATATTATTGTACAGCTTTCCCACAGCAACAAAATACTAAGTATTACAATAGACGACAACGGAAAAGGATTTGATGTTACGGCAGTAGAAAAAAAGAGAAATAGTGAGTCTGGAATGGGATTATTATTCATGAAAGAAAGAGTACAATACATTAACGGACGCGTATTTATCAACTCCATTCCTGGCGAAGGAACCCGAATTACTTTTAATATTCCCATTTAATTTTGAAATAAAATACGTAAAAAATACGTATATTGCACTAATTTAGATGAAATACGTAAATTTTATATTCTTAAAATAAGTAAGTTATGAACCAAACGATTCGAGTTGTCCTTGCTGATGATCATTTTTTTGTTAGAGATGGTATCAAATCACTTTTAGAAAGCGAGAAAAACATAGTTGTAGTAGGAGAAGCAACGGATGGATTAGAAGCTTTAGAAATTGTTACAACAACAAATCCTGACTTATTAATTGTAGACATTAGAATGCCACACCATACCGGTATTGAAGTGGTTGAAAAATTACGTAACCTCAACAACCCTGTAAAGATTATTGTGCTTTCAATGCACGAATCAGAAGAATACGTTTTAAAATCTATTAAAGCAGGTGCCGATGGCTACTTACTAAAAGGTTCTAGTAAAGAAGAATTTTTAAAAGCATTACATTCTGTTGCTAATGGCGGTAAATATTTTACTGGAGACATTTCGTCTATTTTGATCAATCAGTTGACTAGTAGTGCTACTTCTTTGGAACCAAAACCAACACTTGCTGAAGACTTGACCATCACCAAAAGAGAAAAAGAAATCCTTACCTTATTATTATCTGGAAAAGGAAACAAAGAAATTGCCGAAGCTTTAGAAATTAGTAAACGTACTGCCGAAGTACACCGTTTTAACCTAATGAAAAAACTGAAAGTAAAAAACCTGATGGAACTTTCAAATAAAGCTACCGAATATTCGCTGATCTAAGAATCCAAGTTTTATTGGTTTCGATTAATACACTTTTTATATCTATCCTGCTTTTTAGTTGCTACTAGAAAACAGGATTTTTTATTTATGTTTTTTTAAACACAAAGAGCACAACGTTTTCGCAAAACTCAAAGAAAAATATAATCCTTTAAATTTGTGGCAATCTGTGGATAATTTCAAACACAAAAGGCACAAAGTTTTCGCAAAACTCAAAGAAAAATATAATCCTTTAAATTTGTGGCAATCTGTGGATAATTTCAAACACAAAAGGCACAAATATTTTGCAAAGCACTCAAAGAATAATCTAATATTTTTAATCCGCAAAAACCTGTATAATCAGCAGCAAAAGAGAACCCGAAACAAATACGTAATTAAAATACGTATTTTTACTTATTTATTTTCTAAAAACTGCGTTTTCGCAGCTTTTTACCCGTATATAGTATTTAAATTTGTTGAAAAATATAAGTATTATGAAAAACGCAAACTCCCTATCAAAATCGCACCAAATGTTATTTCTCAATACATTGGCCTTCACAGTATGCTTTGCTTGTTGGACATTAAATGGTGTGTTAGTTACTTATTTAGTAGACAAAGGTATTTTCAATTGGAGCGTGATGCAAGTAGGTTGGTTACTTGGAATTCCTATTTTAACGGGTGCCATCATGCGTTTGCCAATAGGTATTCTAACCGATAAATATGGTGGGAAATACGTATTTACCACATTATTGCTTTTATGTTCCATTCCTCTTTTTCTTTTACCGCTTGCAGATAGTTTTTTAATGTTTGCCGTTTTAAGTTTTTTATTCGGAATGGTAGGAACAAGTTTTGCTGTGGGTGTAGGATATACTTCTATTTTGTACCCAAAAGAATGGCAAGGTAGAGCATTAGGAATTTTCGGAATGGGGAATGCAGGAGCTGCCATTACTACATTTATTGCTCCTTCCCTATTGAATCATTTTGCTATTGATGATCCCGAAAACGGATGGAAAATATTGCCAATCATCTACGGAGCAGCCTTATTGATTATTGGAATTTTATTTATCATTTTTGCCGAAAATAAAAAATTAGAAAAATCGACCAAAACGATTCCACAAATGCTTTCTACGTTAAAAAACGTTCGTGTTTGGCGTTTTGGAGCCTACTACTTCTTAGTTTTTGGTTGTTTTGTGGCGTACTCACAATGGTTGTTGCCTAACTTTATGAATGTGTACCAAACCAGCTTAGTTATGGGCGGAATGTTTGCTACCTTATTCAGTTTGCCATCAGGAGTTATTCGTGCCTTTGGTGGATATTTATCCGATAAATATGGTGCCAGACTAGTAATGTACTGGGTACTGGGAACATCAGTATTATTTAGCGCATTATTGATGGTACCAAAAATGGAAATCACTACAGCTGGTGCTGGAATTATGGCAAAAAAAGCAGGTGTAGTCACTGAAGTTTCAACAACGAACATCAAAATAGACGAAACCGCTATTCCTATAAAAGCCAAAGACGAACTAGAAAGCGATGGAACTGGTATTTTTCCAAGCAAAACCACTTGGCAAGAAGTTGTTGTAACCCAAAACCAAAGCGTAGCTAAAAAAGAATTACTTGCAAAAGGAATCACCAAAATTAAATTTGATGCTAACATGTGGGTCTACCTGATTTTAGTAGTTTTAATTGGTATATCCTGGGGAATTGGCAAAGCTGCTGTTTACAAACACATCCCTGAATATTTCCCTAACGAAGTAGGTGTTGTAGGTGGAATGGTTGGATTACTTGGTGGACTTGGTGGATTCTTTGGTCCTATCATCTTTAGTTACTTACTAGAATACACCGGACTTTGGTCAAGTTCATGGTTGTTTGTGTTGTTGTTCTCCATCATTTGTTTGGTTTGGATGCACATTACCATTACTAAAATGATGAACAAAAACGAACCAATATTATCTAAACAAATAGAAACTAAAAGCTAAATTCTAGCTGCTCCATACTAAAACCTCCTTTTCGTTTGAATTTCAAATGAAAGGGAGGTTTTTCTTTTTTGGAGCCAATCCCGTCATCCGCTCTATCTTTGTCTCGTTAAAAAAACGAGACAAAGGATGCCGCTTCTACCGGGGCTAGAGAGACTGCTAACAACCAAAATCCGATAGCTAAATTGTTTCAGTACCCACAATAGATAGCAAATAATCAATAAAAACTAAACAAAATAATATACTTTGTCGAGTTACTATAGGAGATATTTCCTTCGTCAAAAGGACAAGTTTGTGGGGAGTTGGGCTGTTTAAAATTAGTTACAACCAGCTCCGCAAAGTCCCCGTTAGCGCGGAAATGCTTTCCGTGCCCACAACAGTGAGCAAACAATCAATAAAACTAGACAAAATAATATACTTTGTCGAGTTACTGGCTAAGATTCTTCCTTCGTCAGCAGGACAAGTTTGTGGGTAAAACTACTTTAAAACGTTCTTTTACAAAAACCTAAACCGCCCAGTTTGTCTTTCCGACGAAGGAGGAATCTCCGCAATACTTTTCCGCACAGATGCGAAGATTTGTAACTTTTAAAACAGCAATGAGTAGCTTTGTCGAGTTACTGGCTAAGATGCTTCCTTCGTCAGCAGGACAAGTTTGTGGGTAAAACTACTTTAAAACGTTCTTTTACAAAAACCTAAACCGCCCAGTTTGTCTTTCCGACGAAGGAGGAATCCCCCGTTAGCGCGGAAATGCTTTCCGTGCCCACAACAGTGAGCAAACAATCAATAAAACTAGACAAAATAATATACTTTGTCGAGTTACTGGCTAAGATGCTTCCTTCGTCAGCAGGACAAGTCTGTGGGTAAAACTACTTTAAAACGTTCTTTTACAAAAACCTAAACCGCCCAGTTTGTCTTTCCGACGAAGGAGGAATCTCCGCAATACTTTTCCGCACAGATGCGAAGATTTGTAACTTTTAAAACAGCAATGAGTAGCTTTGTCGAGTTACTGGCTAAGATGCTTCCTTCGTCAGCAGGACAAGTTTGTGGGTAAAACTACTTTAAAACGTTCTTTTACAAAAACCTAAACCGCCCAGTTTGTCTTTCCGACGAAGGAGGAATCCCCCGTTAGCGCGGAAATGCTTTCCGTGCCCACAACAGTGAGCAAACAATCAATAAAACTAGACAAAATAATATACTTTGTCGAGTTACTGGCTAAGATGCTTCCTTCGTCAGCAGGACAAGTCTGTGGGTAAAACTACTTTAAAACGTTCTTTTACAAAAACCTAAACCGCCCAGTTTGTCTTTCCGACGAAGGAGGAATCTCCGCAATACTTTTCCGCACAGATGCGAAGATTTGTAACTTTTAAAACAGCAATGAGTAGCTTTGTCGAGTTACTGGCTAAGATGCTTCCTTCGTCAGCAGGACAAGTTTGTGGATAGTTGGGCTGTTAAAAATTAGTAACACTTGCTACGCAAAGTTTCCAACTTGGCGGCTGTGAGTATCGGTTTTCAACCTATAATAATTACAACTATACAAGGGTCAGAGACAGCTTCACACTTACTCAAAGTCAGAGACTTTGCGGCGCTGTAGTCAAATCAAATTTCACATTTGAAAAATTGTTGATATATTTTTTTTGATTTTGCTTAAAATCAGACTCTTAATAATTACAAAAATGGGCTCTACAATTTCGAACAAACATACTCGTAAAACTGCTCTTTTATGCAAAGAGCAACAACGAATACTGGATGACCTAATCAATTCTGATAAATCAATTTACACCGAAGCTGAAACGCTTTATTCTGATTTAAAAAAGAAGTACGAATTATAAAATATTCCAATAAAAAAAGCCCCAAAAAGGGGCTTTTTCAATATCAGGATTTGAGTTATTATTTACTCAAATACATTTTTCTTCTAGAGTACAATTCGTAGAATTGGTCGTCTTTTAAGTCATCAATAAACAAGATACTTTCTCCTGTTGATTTCATTTCAGGCCCTAAAGCTTTGCTTACATTCGGGAACTTGCTGAAAGAGAAAACCGGTTGCTTGATAGCATATCCTTTTAACTGTGGATTAAAATCAAAATCAGTTACTTTATTGTGTCCTAACATTACTTTGGTAGCATAGTTTACATAAGGCTCTCCGTAGGCTTTTGCAATAAATGGAACCGTACGTGAAGCTCTTGGATTGGCTTCAATAATATAAACCGTATCGTCTTTTATAGCAAACTGAATGTTGATTAGTCCAACCGTTTTTAATGCGATAGCAATTTTATGAGTATGATCTTTAATTTGTTGCATTACAAACTCTCCTAAGTTAAAAGGAGGCAATGTAGCATTAGAATCTCCAGAGTGTACTCCACAAGGCTCAATATGCTCCATAATTCCGATGATGTACACATTACCATCAGCATCACAAATGGCATCTGCCTCTGCTTCTATTGCACCATCAAGATAATGATCTAACAGTAATTTATTTCCAGGAATCGTTTTTAGCAAGTTAACCACATGCTCTTCTAATTCTTGTTTGTTGATTACAATTTTCATTCCCTGACCCCCTAATACATAAGAAGGACGAATCAATAATGGGAAATCCAACTGATCCGCTAAAGCTGAAGCTTCATCCGCTGTTTCAGCAATTCCGAATCTAGGGAAAGGAATTTTTAATTCGGTCAATAAATCAGAGAAACGTCCTCTGTCTTCGGCTAAATCTAGTGCATCAAAACTAGTTCCGATGATTTTTACTCCGTATTTAGATAATTTTTCTGCTAATTTAAGAGCTGTTTGACCACCTAATTGAACAATAACACCTTCTGGTTTTTCATGCTGAATGATGTCGTAAATATGTTCCCAGAAAACAGGTTCGAAGTATAATTTATCGGCAGTATCAAAGTCGGTAGAAACCGTTTCAGGATTACAGTTAATCATGATAGTCTCGTAACCACATTCTTTTGCTGCCAAAACTCCGTGAACACAAGAGTAATCAAATTCGATTCCTTGTCCAATTCTGTTTGGTCCAGAACCTAAAACAATGACTTTCTTTTTATCCGTTACCACACTTTCGTTATCTACATAACGAGTTCCATCTGCTTTTTCAATTTCGGCTTCAAAAGTGGAGTAGTAATAAGGCGTTTTTGCTTTAAACTCAGCTGCACAAGTATCTACCAGTTTAAACACACGGTTAATGTTTGAATTCATACGCAAAGTATGTACTTCACTTTCTAAACAACCCATCATGTGCGCAATTTGTCTGTCGGCAAAACCTTTTTGTTTGGCTTCTAGCAACAATTCTCTTGGCAAGGTGGTAACGGTATATTTAGCAATTTCTTTTTCAAGGGTAAAAAGCTCTTCGTATTGTTTCAAGAACCACATGTCGATTTTTGTGATTTCATGAATTCTGCTCAATGGAATTCCCATTGCAATAGCATCATAAATTACAAAAACACGATCCCAACTTGCGTAAGTTAATTTTTCGATTACTTGCTCATAGTTAGTATATCCTTTTCCGTCAGCCCCTAAACCATTTCTTTTAATCTCTAATGATTGAGTGGCTTTGTGTAAAGCTTCCTGGAACGAACGTCCAATTCCCATTACCTCACCTACTGATTTCATTTGAAGACCTAAAGTTCTGTCTGATCCTTCAAATTTATCAAAGTTCCAACGTGGGATTTTTACAATTACATAATCCAATGTTGGTTCAAAAAGAGCCGAAGTCGACTTTGTAATTTGGTTTTGCAATTCATCTAAGTTGTATCCTAAAGCTAATTTTGAAGCAATTTTAGCAATTGGATAACCCGTTGCTTTTGATGCCAAAGCAGAAGAACGAGATACACGAGGATTGATTTCAATCGCTACGATATCTTCTTTTTCGTCTGGAGAAACCGCAAACTGTACGTTACATCCTCCAGCAAAATTTCCAATACTACGCATCATCAAGATAGCGTAATCACGTAATTTTTGGAAAGTAGTATCCGATAACGTCATGGCTGGTGCCACTGTAATCGAATCTCCGGTGTGGATACCCATTGGATCCATATTTTCGATAGAACAGATAATTACAACATTATCATTCTTATCTCTTAAAAGTTCTAATTCATATTCTTTCCATCCCATCAAAGCCTTGTCAATCAAAACTTCGTGAATTGGCGATGCTTCAAGACCAGCAGTTAACAATCTGTCAAAATCTTCTGGTTTGTACACTATAGAAGCTCCAGTTCCTCCAAGTGTAAACGATGGACGAATTACAAGTGGGAATCCAAATTCCTGGGCAATTTCTTTTCCTCTTAAATAAGAAGTACAAATTTCAGCAGGAGCTGTGGGTACATTTATTTTTTTAAGCAACTGTTTGAACTGCTCTCTATCTTCAGTAATATTAATGGCATTAACATCAACTCCTATTAATCGTACTCCAAAATCCTGCCAAATCCCTTTTTCTTCAGCTTCTAAACACAAGTTCAAAGCCGTTTGTCCACCCATTGTAGGCAAAACAGCATCAATTTGTGGGTGCTCTTTTAGAATTTCGATAATCGATTTTGTTGTTAAAGGCTTCAAATAAATATGATCCGCCATAGAAGGGTCGGTCATAATCGTAGCGGGATTCGAATTGATAAGAATAACTTCAATTCCTTCTTCTCGAATAGAACGTGCTGATTGTGATCCTGCGTAATCAAATTCGCAAGCTTGACCAATAACAATAGGACCTGAACCTATAATTAAAACTGATTTTATGGAAGTGTCTTTTGGCATTATATTATAATTATTGTTTTATGAAGAATCTCTTTTATTCGATTTTATAAGATTAAAAATGATGCAACTCACTATAAATCTTAAGTTTGAATGTCATTTTACCGACAAGATATAAAAAAAGGCGGTACTAAAAAAAGTAACGCCCTTATTTATGTTTATACAAACATTATTTTTTGTGTCTAGGTTCGCTAGAAACAGTCAATTTATGTCTTCCTTTAGCTCTTCTACGCGCAAGAACTTTTCTTCCATTAGCAGAAGCCATTCTGTCCATAAATCCGTGTTTATTTCTTCTTTTTCTTTTCGATGGTTGAAACGTTCTTTTGCTCATTGCTTTGTATCTTTAAAACTTATTTATATGTATCTTTTATATTTCGAATAGTGCTTATTCTGAAACCGAGTGCAAATATACAAAGACTTTTTTTTCTAGCAAGAAGTTTTATAAAAATATTTTTAATTCCTTTTACTATATTTGCAAACACAAATTATACATCATCATGTTAAACAAGAATATCAAACTTATTATCGCTGGACTTATTGTAATTACTAGCATTTGGCAATTTATTGAGAACAATATTGGAAATGGAATTTTCTTATTACTACTTACTATAATTCCTATTTTTCTTTATTTCAGGAACGAATACATCCTGTTAGCCTTTTTAAAATTACGAAAACAAGACTTTGAAGGCGCTAAAAAATGGCTTTCGTACATCAAAAATCCAGAATCAGCTTTAGTAAGAAAACAACAAGGTTACTTTAACTACCTTCACGGGATTATGCTTTCGCAAACCAATATCAATCAATCTGAAAAATATTTCAAGAAAGCGATCGAACTAGGATTATCTATGGATATGGATTTGGCTGTAGCCAAATTAAATTTAGCTGGTATCGCTTTGTCACGCCGAAGAAAACTAGAAGCAACCACTTTGATTACCGAAGTTAAAAAACTAGACAAACAAAACATGTTGAAAGAACAAATCACCATGATGAAAGAACAAATGAAAAAAATCTAACGATTTTAAATTTCAATCCCGAAGCTTCGGGATAAAATCCCAAATTCCAAGAGTTTGGGATTTTTTATTGCGAAAAACTAAGCAATCTCAATAAAAGATGGAAGATGGAAGTACTAGACGTTAAAACTTGGAATTTGGGATTTTATAATTTGGGATTTTTATCTAAAATAATATCAGGTAAGTGCGCATTAAACCAACGGTATTGCGTATAAACCATAACATGCGTACCACCTTTTAGCACGGTACAATTGTTAATGTTCTCAATAGGAAATATTCGGTCTTTTGTACCATGAATATGAATCACACGATCATTAGCCTCTAAACGATTCCAAAGCACTACTTTTTCAACCGCCCATTTTAAATAATAAACATCCCTTACTGACAAGAAAGTATCATACAACTGTATGCGATGTTTCAATTTTTCTCCAAATACCATTTTTGCCAACTTATCCAAACTCAGAATCAAACGCATCGGAATTAATTTGTATGCCGATGTTTTCTTAGCAAACTTGATTCGTTTGGGCAATTCTAACCTCGTTTTTACACTCGAAATAATAATTATTTTTCTAATATTTATCAAATCAGCTATTTCCTGAACCAGAATTCCACCAAAAGAAACTCCTATTAAAACAGGATTTTCTTCTTTTATATGCAAGGCAATTCGTTTAGCATAATCTTCTAAAGTTTCTTTTGGTTTCGGAATTTCCCATTCCAAATAATGAACATCAAAAAGAGCATCATCCAGCTTAATCCTTTCAAAAATCAAAGGATTCGCTGCTAATCCGGGCATAAAATAAACAGGGATTTTATTCATATTCTAACTTCAAAATTCAAAGGGATAAAAAACGAATTTAAAGTTTTTCAAACAGCATACCTAATTTTACAAATAATAAAAAACACACTTCCTCTTTCAATAATAAATGAGCTTCAAAAAGCATTTGTTTTTGGCTATCAATTACTTACCTTTACATTTCCTCATTTGAGTATAAAAATCATTGCAAAAACAACAGTTTAGTTAAAAAAGAACAAGCTTCAAAAAAAACAAAATGCTATGGAAAATATTGCAACAATCGAAATTAGAGACAACGCTTTTGCAAGACAATTTGAAACTACACTACCCGAAGGACTTATAACTATAGAATACTCCTTTCAAGAAAGGAAAATATTTTTGACCAAAATAAATACTCCCGAAGAATTTAAAAACGAAATATTTATTGATAATCTGATTAAAAACATCTTAGACAACGCAATAGAACAGCGATTAAGAGTCGTCCCCATTTATCCTAGAATAGTACAATTTTTCAAAAAAAATCCCTCTTACAAAGAATTGCTTCCTCCTGGAATTAGATTATAAAATCAAAAAAAAGAGCATTTGCGTGACACAAATGCTCTTTTTTATTTATTTTATTTCCAAAATTTATTTTTCAATTTCTCTCATGCTTTCCATTTTCTTGTGTGCCAAGAAACCTGAAATATCTTCAAAATGCTCCACTACTCTTTTGTTTCCAAATTCGAAAACCTTGGTTGCTAACCCATCTAAGAAATCACGATCGTGAGAAACTAAAATTAAAGTTCCGTCAAAATCACGCAAAGCATCTTTAATAATATCTTTGGTTTTCATATCCAAGTGATTGGAAGGCTCATCCAAAATCAATAAATTCACTGGTTCCAACAACAATTTAATCATTGCCAAACGTGTTTTTTCTCCTCCCGAAAGCACTTTTACTTTCTTAGTAATATCATCGCCCTGAAACATAAATGCTCCTAAAATATTCTTGATTTGCGTTCTGATATCTCCTACAGCAATAGCATCAATGGTTTCAAAAATAGTAGCATTTTCATCTAATAAAGACGCTTGATTTTGAGCAAAATACCCAATTTGAGCATTATGACCAATTTCGACACTTCCGCCATCAATGCCAATTTCTTTCATGATAGCTTTAATCATAGTCGATTTACCCTCACCATTTTTACCTACAAAGGCTACTTTCTGCCCTCTTTCAATAACAATATTAGCATCTTTAAAAACCACATGATCTCCGTAAGACTTGGACAAATCCTTAACTACAACAGGATACTGCCCTGAACGAGCAGCTGGTGGAAACTTCAATTTTAGTGCTGAATTATCCACTTCGTCAACCTGAACAATAACTAATTTTTCTAACATTTTCACACGGGACTGAACCGCATCAGTTTTAGAAAAAGTCCCTTTAAAACGATCAATAAAAGCTCTATTATCAGCAATCATTCTTTGTTGTTCATCGTATGCTTTTTGCTGATGAACTCTACGGTCTTTTCGCAATTCTAAATAATGTGAGTATTTGGCTTTGTAATCGTAAATCCTTCCCATTGTTACCTCAATTGTACGATTGGTAATGTTATCTACAAAAGCCCTATCGTGCGAAATCACCACCACTGCCTTAGCCGAATTGATTAAAAAATCTTCCAACCATTGAATACTTTCAATATCCATGTGATTGGTTGGCTCATCGAGCAAAATCAAATCGGGTTTACGCAATAAAATTTTAGCTAATTCGATTCGCATTCTCCATCCTCCAGAAAACTCCGAAGTTTGACGTGTAAAATCTTCACGAACAAATCCTAATCCAATTAATATTTTCTCAACTTCTGCTTCGTAATTGATCTCTTCAATAGCATAAAATTTTTCGCTTAAATCCGAAACTCTTTCGATTAATTTCATGTACTCATCACTTTCATAATCCGTACGAATAGTCAATTGCTCATTGATTTCGTCAATCTCTGATTTCATAGAAAAATATTCCGAAAAAGCTTTAGACGCTTCTTCCATAACCGTTGCACCATCAGTAGTCAATAAATGCTGCGGCAAGTAAGCCACAACTGCATCTTTAGGTGCCGAAACACTTCCCGTAGAAGGCTTGCTATTCCCTGCAATAATTTTTAGTAAAGTTGATTTTCCTGCTCCATTTTTACCCATAAGGGCAATTTTATCATTCTCATTAATAGCGAAAGAAACATCGCTAAAAAGTGTTGTTCCACCAAATTGTACCGATATATCGTTTATTGTAATCATTGTAAAAAGTTAGAAGTTAGAGGTTGGAAGTTAGAAGTTTCTACCCTCAATAAATTTAAAAGTGCAAAGATAGATTAATTAAGTAATTTGTTGCTATAAAATAAAAGCTTCTAGTAACAACCTGAAATGGGCTACTAGAAGCTTTAAAATAGTATCAAGAAATGGATTACTTTTCTCTTTCTTTATTTAATGTATTCCAAATATGCGCATTAGTAACTCCTATTTCTTCTGGAACAAAAACAGGATCTTTGCCTTGTTTTTTCTGTTTTTCATAATCCAATAATGCCTTTAAAGCTGGTTTTTGCAAAAGAAGAATAGCTACAATATTAAACCAAGCCATTAAACCAACACCAATATCTCCCATTGCCCATGCTAAGGTAGCTTGATTTACTGCACCGTACATGATAACAAGCATCATAATTACCTTTAAAACATAATAAAAAACAGGCGATTCTATTTTTCGAGTCAAATAAGAAACATTAGTTTCTGCAATATAATAGTAAGCTATAACGGTGGTAAAAGCAAAGAAAAACAAGGCTATAGCAACAAAGTAGGATCCAAATCCTGGAAAAACCGTATCCATAGCATTCTGGGTATAAGCTGGCCCTACTGCAATATTATTTAATCCGTGATATAAAAATTCTGAGGCTCCACCAGCAGCAGAACTTGGATTGTAAACATTATACATTCCAGTAATTAAAATCATAAACCCCGTAGCCGAACACACAAACAAAGTATCAATATACACCGAAAAAGATTGTACCAAACCTTGTTTAACTGGATGCGAAACATTAGCAGCAGCAGCAATATGCGGTGCAGTTCCCTGACCTGCCTCATTAGAATAAATCCCTCTTTTTACACCCCATTGAATGGCTAAGCCAAAAACAGCTCCAAAACCCGCTTCCATATCAAAAGCACTTTTGAAAACCAAACTAATCACTCCTGCTAATTGATCAAAATTTACTGCAATAATTATTAATGCCAATAAAATATAACCTATAGCCATAAACGGAACGACATATTCTGTAAACTTAGCAATTCTTTTCACTCCTCCAAAAACAATAGTTCCAAACAAAATTACCATTCCCAATCCTGTTATCCATGTTTCTACATTAAAGGCGTTTTTAATTCCCTCAGCCACTGAATTTGCTTGAACTCCTGGTAAAAATGCACCAGCAGAAACTACCGAAACAACGGCAAATAAAATCCCAAACCATTTCATTCCTAATCCTCTTTCGATATAAAAAGCAGGTCCTCCACGAAATTCTCCCAGATGCTTTTCCTTATAAATTTGTGCCAATGTAGCTTCAACATAAGCAGTACTTGCTCCTAAAAAAGCAACCATCCACATCCAAAACATAGCACCTGGCCCACCAAAAGCAATGGCTGTAGCTACACCTGCAATGTTTCCAGTACCTACTCTACCCGCCAGAGACATGGCCAAGGCTTGAAAAGAAGAAACGCCAGAATCAGTACTTTTTCCATCAAATAGAAGGCGGCACATTTCTTTAATATGTCTTAATTGTAAAAAACGAGTTCGTATTGAAAAATAAAGTCCTGTACCCAAACACAAAATGATTAAGCCGTTACTCCAAATAATATCATTTATCATTCCAACAAATTCTTCCATATCTTATTTATTAATTTGTCATCAAAAAAACAACAAAACAATCATTTATCAAACATTTTTTCAATAAATAACTCAAAACAACCTAAAAACAAAAAAAATACTCTATCCATTACAGACAAAGTATTTTTATATTATCGGAATAAATAATTCCTCAATTACTCTTTACGCCACTTTTTAGTTTCTTCAAAAACATGTTCTAAAATGGCAGCTTCTTTTTCATCAAATTCAATATTTCTTCTTCCCATGACTAACTTAGCTGTTTCGAAAGCCTTTTTTGTGGTATACGTTGCAAAACCAGCTGCTCCGCCCCATGAAAAACTTGGAACAAAATTGCGAGGAAATCCGCTTCCAAAAATATTTGAACTCACCCCAATAACAGTTCCTGTATTAAACATCGTGTTTATTCCACATTTACTATGATCTCCCATCATCAAACCACAAAACTGCAATCCCGTTTTAGCAAAACCTTCCGTTTCATAACTCCATAATTTTACTTCGTCATAATTGTTTTTCAGGTTCGAATTATTACTGTCTGCGCCAATATTACACCATTCGCCTAAAACTGAATTTCCTAAAAATCCATCATGTCCTTTATTTGAATGACTAAACAACACCGAATTATTAATTTCTCCTCCTATTTTAGAATACGATCCTACAGTAGTTGCTCCATAAATTTTAGCGCCCATTTTCACCACCGCTCCTTCACAAAGTGCAAAAGGACCACGAATGGTTGTTCCTTCCATTATCAAAGTATCTTTACCTATATAAATAGGACCAGTCGAAGCATTTAAGGTTACAAATTCCAATTGAGCTCCTTCTTCAATAAAAATATTCTCTGCAGCAATTACATTGACACTTTTTGGAATAGCTTGCGACTTTCTATCTTCGGTTAAAAACTCAAAATCCTCTCGGATTGCCGCAGCATTTTTAGAAAAAATATCCCAGGTATTCATCACCGTTAAACATTCCTCGCTATATTCAATAATTTCATAACTATCAAAATCTACTTCTTCCTGACTGTCATTGGTATAAAAAGCAATTACTTCTTCTCCTTTAAAAATGGCTTGATTGGGCTCTAAATTCGAAACCATTTCTGCTAAAACTTCGTTGGGAAGAAAGGAAGCATTAATCATTACATTCTCTTCTAATTCTACCATTGGATATTTATCAGACAAATATTCTTCAGTCAAAGTAGTAATGGTCGAACCTAAATATTTTTCCCATTTTTGACGAATTGTTAGAATTCCAATCAAAATATCCGCTACTGGACGCGTAAAAGTAAATGGCAACAAAGCATTACGAGCGGGTCCGTCAAAAAGTATATAATTCATAAAAATTGGTTATTAGTTGATTCGGTTATTTGATGATTAAAACAGATGCAAACAACTTACTTTTTTATTGTATCGAGTTCAAAGTTACAAAGTTTTGAATAGCAATAAAAATAAAAAAACCTCGCGATTTGCGAGGTTTTCTATATTTAAAAACAAATTAAAATTATTTAATGTGTTTAGCGTATTTAGTTTTGAATTTATCAATACGTCCTGCAGTATCGATAAGTTTAGATTTACCTGTGTAAAAAGGGTGAGAAGTTCTAGAGATCTCCATTTTTACAACTGGGTATTCAACACCGTCAACTGTAATTGTCTCTTTTGTTTCAGCAGTAGATTTAGTAATAAAAACATCTTCGTTTGACATGTCTTTAAAAGCAACTAATCTGTAATTTTCTGGGTGTACACCTTTTTTCATCTTGAATCTTTTTTATTTGTTTGGCTATAAAACATTTTGAAGCTTCTCTTTTAACAGAAAAGGTATAAAGGAATTATAACTTTTTATTTTAATATTATTTTGAGGATGCAAAAATACAATTATTTTTCAATAAACAAATGTTTATTTCTTTTTTTTATATAAAGCGGTAAAAACAGTTTTTTGCTCCTCAATATAGAGGGAATTACTATATTTGTTGCTTAATTGAAAGTATCGAACAATGATTCACGAAACCATTAAGAAAAACGGCATTACTTTTGGAATTATAACTGGATTAACTTCTGTTTTAATCACCGCACTAATCTACTCCATTGATTTAAATTTATTTACCTCTTCTTGGATTGGTTTCACTAATTTAGTTTTATACCTTATTATTGCTATTGTATTATTAAGTAAAACAAAAAAAGAATTTCCAGGTATTTTTACCTACAAAGATGCCTTTACTACTTATTTCATTTCGGCATTAATTGGAATTCTAATATCACTTATTTTCAACATAATACTTTTTAATTTTGTCGATCCTTCAGCCAAAGATACTATTAAAGAATTAACCATTAAATACATGATTTCTGCAATGGAGAAATTTAACGCTCCTGCAGCAACCATTAACTCAGCTGTTAAAGATTTACAAGAAAACGACCAGTTTTCTATTATAGGATTATTAAAAGGCTCTCTTTCTAATATTGTTTTCTGTACTATTTTTGGCTTAATTTTAGCCGCTTTCTTTAAAAGCAAATCTCCATCACAAGAATAAAATCGATGAATCTATCTATATTAATACCACTTCTTAACGAAGAAGAATCTCTTAAAGAACTCTACACTTGGATTATAAAAGTAATGCAAGAGCACCGTTATTCTTATGAAATTATATTTCTGGATGATGGAAGTTCTGATCGTTCCTGGTCAATCATTCAAGGATTTGCTACCGAAAACACTCATGTAAAAGGAATCCAATTCATGAAGAATTTTGGAAAATCGCAGGCTTTACACGCCGGTTTTGCAAAAGCCCAAGGCGATGTAATTATCACTATGGATGCTGATTTACAAGACAGCCCAGAAGAAATCCCAGGATTGTACGAAATGATTACCAATCAAAATTTTGATTTGGTTTCAGGATGGAAAAAGAAACGTTACGATTCTGTCGTGGCTAAAAACCTTCCTTCTAAATTATTTAATTGGGCGGCTAGAAAAACTTCGGGAGTAGAATTGAATGATTTTAACTGCGGTCTAAAAGCATACCGAAATATAGTTGTAAAAAACATCGAAGTTTCGGGCGAAATGCACCGATACATTCCAGTTTTAGCAAAAAATGCCGGATTTGGGAGAATTGGAGAAAAAGTTGTACAACATCAAGCTAGAAAATACGGTGAGACTAAATTTGGAATGGAACGTTTCATTAACGGATTCCTAGATTTAATTACTATTTGGTTCTTATCTCGATTTGGAAAAAGACCCATGCACTTATTTGGAGCCATTGGTTCGTTAATGTTTATCATCGGTTTCTTACTAGCAGGATATATTGGTATTTCTAAATTGTATTATATGTACAACGACATGCGTTACAGCTTAGTGACTAATAACCCTTGGTTTTTTATTGCGTTGACCACAATGGTATTAGGAACACAATTATTTTTAGCTGGATTTTTAGGCGAAATTATTTTACGTACTAAAAATAACGAAGAACGCTATAAAATTTCTAATGAGATTAATTTCTCATAATCAAGCTGATTTGTAAAAACAAGCTATATATTTCTTAAATTTCGAAGGGAAGAATAGTTTACAAACTATTACAGAAAGACTAAAAACAACCAAACATAAAACTACAACAGTAAACGCGACAAAAATGAATATCAAACAAAACATTTTAGATGCAGTTAATGAATGGCTAAGCCCTACATTTGATACCGCAACCCAAGAAGAATTAAACAAAATAATAGCAACATCTCCTAAAGAACTTGAAGAAAGTTTCTATAAAAACCTAGAGTTTGGAACTGGAGGAATGCGTGGCATTATGGGAGTGGGAAACAACCGAATCAACAAATATACGCTAGGAAAAAGCACACAAGGACTTTCTAATTATTTAAAGTCTGTTTTTCCTAACCAACCCATAAAAGCCGTTATTGCTTTTGATTGCCGACATAACAGTAAACTTTTAGCTAAAGTGGTTGCTGATGTTTTTTCTGCCAATGGAATTCAGGTTTATCTTTTTTCTGATTTAAGACCAACGCCAGAACTGTCTTTTGCATTAAGACATTTAGGTTGCCAATGCGGAATTGTTCTAACTGCTTCTCACAATCCACCTGAATACAACGGATACAAAGTGTATTGGGAAGATGGCGGGCAAATTGTTCCTCCAGAAGACGAAGCAATTATTAATACGATCGAAAAATTAAATTACAACGAAATCAAATTTGATGCTAACGAAGATTTGATTCAATATATTGACGAAGAAATTGATCAAGCCTTTATCCAATCGACTATTGAAAATGCTAGTTTTGACACAGCTGTTGAAGCAAAAGACAATTTAAACATTGTTTTCACTTCTTTGCACGGGACTTCCATTGCCGTAATGCCTCAAACTTTTGAGCAAGCGGGTTACAAAAATGTAAGTATTGTTAGCGAACAAGCCATTCCTAACGGAGATTTCCCTACTGTAAAATCCCCAAATCCCGAAGAACCAGAAGCCTTGACTTTAGCTTTGGCCTTAGCCGATAAAAAAAATGCCGATGTTGTTATTGGTACTGATCCTGATTGTGACCGTTTAGGCATTGCTGTAAGAAATAACGAGGGCAAAATGACTTTGTTGAACGGAAACCAAACTATGATTTTAATGACTGCATTTTTACTAGAAAAATGGAAAAAAGCAGGCAAAATCAACGGAAAACAATTTGTAGGTTCAACCATTGTCTCTACTCCTATGATTATGGAATTAGCTTCGGCTTATGATGTTAATTTTAAAGTAGGTTTAACTGGTTTTAAATGGATTGCTAAAATGATTAAGGATTTTCCTGAATTAGAATTCATTGGCGGTGGAGAAGAAAGTTTTGGATACATGGTAGGCGATGCTGTTCGCGATAAAGACGCAGTTGCTGCTACCCTATTAATTTGCGAAGTTGCGGCTCAGGCCAAAGCTAACGGAAGTACAGTTTACAAAGAATTACTAAAATTATATGTTGAACACGGGTTTTACAAAGAATATTTAGTTTCATTGACTAAAAAAGGAATGGAAGGCTTGCAGGAAATCAACCAAATGATGATTGACCTGAGAGAAAATCCATTAAAAGAAATCAACGGACAACGTGTGATTATGGTGGAAGATTACCAATCATCAGTTGCTAAAAACTTATTGGACGGAGAAGAATCAATCATGGATATGCCAAAATCTAATGTATTAATTTATTACACTGAAGATGGTTCTAAAATTTGTGCCAGACCAAGTGGAACTGAACCTAAAATTAAATTCTACATCAGCGTAAATACGCAACTTGATGCTGTAGAAAACTTCAACGAAGTAGAAAGTATTTTAGATGATAAAATAAAAAACATTATAGCAGCAATGCAATTGAATTAAAATCAATAAATGGAAAAATTGGACACAAATGACGCTCCGAAACTATTAAATTCAATTATCGGTTTAATAGACCAAACACGTCATGTTGTTGCCAAAACAGTCAATCAAGAACTGACTTTATTGTATTGGAATATTGGTAAAACTATCAATGATGATATTCTAAAAAACGACAGAGCCGATTATGGAAAGAAACTTATTTTAAATTTAAGTAACGCTCTTTCTAATAGATATGGAAGTGGATTCAACAAGAGAAATCTTCATAGCTTTATAAAACTAAACACTATAATTCAAGACATTACAATTGTGCACACACTGTGTGCACAATTGAGTTGGTCACATATTAGAAATCTTATTTATATAGAAAACCCCATAAAACGAGAGTTTTACATTCAAATGGCAGTTCATGAAAGGTGGAGTGTTCGTACGCTACAGGAACGAATAGACAGCATGCTTTTTGAGAGAACGGCAATTAGCAAAAAGCCTGAGCTAACTATTGTCAATGAATTAAAAACCTTAGCAACCGAAAAGAAAATAAGCCCAGACTTAATTTTTCGAGATCCTTATTTTTTAGACTTTTTAGGTTTACATGACAGCTATTCCGAGAAAGATTTGGAAAGCTCTATTTTGGCACAACTTCAATATTTCATTACCGAAATGGGAAGCGAGTTTGCTTTTTTAGCCCGTCAAAAAAGGATAACTATTGACAATGAAGACTTTTATATCGATTTACTTTTTTATCATAGAGGTTTAAAAAGTTTAGTTGCGATAGATTTAAAATTAGGAAAATTCAAAGCCAATTACAAAGGTCAAATGGAGTTATACCTCCGTTGGTTAGAGAGAAACGAACAAAAAGATGGAGAAAACAAACCCGTTGGTTTAATTCTTTGTAGCGAGAAATCTCCTGAACAAATTAATTATTTAATGCTTGATAATCACGAGCAAATCAAAGTGGCAGAATACTTAACGCTATTACCCGAAAAAAAACTATTACTAGAAAAACTGGAGAAAGCCATAGCTATAGCAGAAAACAATACCCGAAAATAAATGAGTAATTTCAAAAAAATACTTCCTTTTATATTCCCATACAAAAGATACGCTTACTTGAACATCTTTTTTAATGTGCTATATGCCCTTTTTAGCACCTTGTCGTTTATGTCATTAATTCCGATGATGCAGGTATTATTTGACCAGACTAAAAGAAATACAGTAATGCCAACGTATACTGGAATTTGGGAAATTAAAAAATTTGGAGAAGATTATCTTAGTTATTATATCACTACTATCACAGACACTTTCGGTGTAGGTTACACCTTATCCATCATGGTCGCTGTGATTATTTCCATATTCTTATTGAAAAACTTTTGCGATTATATGGCCATGTTTTTTATTACTTTTTTAAGAAACGGAATTTTGAAAGACATGCGTAATGCGATGTATCAAAAAACATTGGAGCTACCTTTATCTTTTTTCTCAGAAAAGAGAAAAGGAGATGTAATTTCTAGAATTTCGGCAGATGTAAACGAAGTACAAACTTCCTTTTTATCCATACTAGAACTTATTGTAAAAGAACCGCTAACTATTATTTTTACCATAATAGCCATGCTTGCCATTAGCCCACAGTTGACATTATTTGTATTCGTTTTTATTCCTGTTTCTGGTTATATAATTTCTATTATTGGAAAACAATTAAAAAAGAAATCCACACGAGCTCAACAAGAACAAGGTATCTTTTTATCTACAATCGAAGAAACTTTAGGCGGACTGAAAGTGGTAAAAGGATACAATGCCGAAAAATATTTTGGTGAAGTTTTTAGAGCATCTACCCAACGTTTTTTTACATTATCCAATAGTATTGGTAATCGTCAAAATCTGGCTTCGCCCATGAGTGAATTTATGGGAATTATGGTTATTGCTATTTTGCTTTGGTATGGAGGAAATATGGTTTTGATTGAAAAAACCTTAAATGGCGCTTCGTTTATTGCTTATATGGGACTGGCTTACAATATTCTTACTCCTGCTAAATCCATTTCTAAAGCTTCTTATAGCGTAAAAAAAGGAAATGCTGCTGCAGAACGTATTCTTGAAATTTTAACTCAGGAAAACCCTATTACCAGCAAAGTAAATGCGGTTGAAAAAAACAGTTTTGAATCCAATATTGACATTCAAAACATTAATTTTAAATACGAAAAAGAAAGCGTCTTAATAGATTTTTCACTTCATATTAAAAAGGGACAAACTGTTGCTTTAGTGGGACAATCAGGAAGTGGAAAAAGCACCATTGCTAATTTATTGACTCGTTTTTATGATGTAAACAAAGGAAGTATTGCCATTGACGGAGTAAACATCAAAGATATGAATTTACAATCTTTACGCGGATTAATGGGATTAGTTACTCAAGACAGTATTTTATTTAACGATACCATAAAAGCTAATATTTCTTTGGGCAAACCAAATGCTACCGATAAAGAAATTATCGAAGCTTTGAAAATTGCTAATGCTTACGAATTTGTAAAAGATTTACCAAAGGGAATTTATACCAACATTGGTGATAGCGGAAACAAACTTTCAGGAGGACAAAAACAACGACTATCCATTGCTCGTGCCGTATTGAAAAATCCTCCCATTATGATTCTGGACGAAGCAACTTCAGCTTTAGATACCGAAAGCGAAAAATTTGTACAAGTAGCATTAGAAAACATGATGCAAAACCGAACTTCAATTGTTATTGCACACCGACTTTCTACGATTCAAAAAGCAGATACAATTGTGGTTATGAAAAAAGGGAAAATTGCAGAACAAGGAACTCACGAAGAACTAATTGCATTAAATGGTGCTTACAACAAACTAGTCATGATGCAATCTTTTGAATAAATAATTATAATTTAACATCGTTTAATTTTAAAATGCCGAATTTAGGTTTAAGATTTCTCACAAACAGAAGATCATTACATCTTTCCATTTTTTATCTTTAAATTATAACAATGTACCATAACAATCTAAATATTAAACTGCCAGAAAACCTAGATACTGTTGTTTGGAAATACCTGGACTTGTCAAAATTTTTAGATTTATTGCTTTCGCAAAAATTATTCATGTCGCGTTCAGACAAATTTGAAGATCAATACGAAGGTACTTTTAGCGAACCTACGTATGAAGAAATCAAGAAATTAGCCATTAATAATCCTGATTTTATTAATTATTACAAAACACATCGGGAAAAAGTAGCTATTAGCAGTTGGCACATTAATGAATATGAATCCTTTGCTATGTGGCAAATTTTTACTCAAAACAGTGAAGGTCTCGCCATTCAATCAACCATTGGGAGATTACAAAAAGCGTTACAGCCTGAAACCAATTTCAAACAATATATTGGCGAAGTCAATTATATCGATTACAAAAAAGAATACATTCCTTTTGATGATTTATTCTTCCCTTTTCTTTTCAAACGAAAAAGTTTTCAATACGAGCGTGAAGTTCGAATTATTACTGACGTTTCTGATAGCGACAGCAATACCAAATTAAATGAAGGCTTAAAAATTAGTGTAGATATTAATGAACTTATCGAAAAAATTTACATTCATCCCAAATCTGAAAACTGGTATAAAAATTTAGTTATCGAATTGATGAAACAATTAGGTTTTGATTTCACTATTGAAAAATCCGATTTAGAAAGCGATATTCTGATTTAAATTGGTTCATAACTTGTTACCTCCCAATCTTTATCTAATAAATGAATGTAATTATAGTGCACTACATCGTTTTTATCAAACTGTCCGTTTTTATTAGTATCCTCAACAGTTCTAAAATACAAACGGTTTTTAGATTCAATTAAATTCCAATCAATCAATTCTTCAAAATTAGCTGAAATCTTGGTAAAATGATTGCCACTAATATCACTCAAATACAACGATTTAATATCACTAGTATCTAATTTTCCGTCTTTATTAGTATCCATATCATACATGGTGTACACTAAAATTTGCTTTTGGGTCTTATCTGCAATTGCTTTTAAATAAGTAGCCGTTAAAATCAAAGCAGGCTTTTTTGTCAAGGCTGTTATCGAATCGGAATCTAATTTTTGAAATTTTAAATTTTGTAAATATCCTGTCAATTCGGAATCACCTAAATTTGAAATCGTAAAACTCAAATCAATCACACTCGAAGAACCATATTTAGCCTTTGTTCCTCGCTCATAAACCCTTAAATCTCCTACAGGATGAATTAAATAATCCGTTCCTTCCATCTGAATAGGTAAATCAGCAATAGCAATCTGAGTGGAATCTACTTTAGTTAATTGTTTATTTCTATTAGAAGAATCATAAATCACTTTAGGCTTTTCTACTTCTTCTTTACAACTCACTAAACATAAGATTGCTAAATTCATCAAGGCTATATGTAGTGTTTTCATAGGAATGTGATATTAAAATATTTTCAAATGTAATGATTTTTAAAAATGGTTTCGATTTTTTAAACTTAATTTATGACATGCTACAATCAAATTCAAACTCCTGACACCAAAGTTTGACTACAATTTAGCATTCAACTTTACATTGAATATTCTTGTAGTCATATAATTAGGTATTGCATATTCGTTTTTAGAATACACGTCTCGCACCCATGTATTGGTAATGGCATTTTGATTGTTAAACAAATTAAATATTTCTAGACCAATAGCTAATTCTTTAAAATTTCCTAACCAATTCTTTTTTGTTTTCATCGAATGGGCCTCTATTAAAACTTTAGAAAATCCAATATCCACACGGCGATAATCATTCAATCGATTTTGATATTGATACGCATCAGCATAAGAAGGCGAACCTCCTGGCAACCCCGTATTATAAACCAAATTCAAATACAATTTCATACTCGGAATTGTAGGCATATAATCCTGAAACAAAACGGCAAATTTGAGTCGCTGGTCTGTTGGCCGTGCAATATACCCCCGACTATTGCTGTTTTCTTCCGTTTTAAGATAACCAAAACTAAACCAAGATTCCGTACCCGGAACAAATTCTCCGTTCAACCGAAAATCCAATCCTTGGGCATAGGCTTTAGCATCATTGTTCGCCGCATAACGCATTCTAACATTATCAATTGTATACGTATTTACATCGCTCAGGGATTTATAATACAATTCCGAAACCAACTTAAATGGACGTTGCCACATTTCAAAACTGTATTCATTACCTAAAACTACCTGAATTGATTGCTGCGCTTTTACATTATCCTGAACTGCTCCAGATGCGGCTCTCAATTCTCTATAAAATGGAGGTTGATAATAATAACCTCCTGAAATTCTAAATATCGTTTCTTTTTCCCAGTTGGGTTTTAGTGCTAATTGCCCTCTTGGACTAAAAACAGTTTGCAAATTCCCCGAAGCATTTGTTCCTGATATTCCCCAATTTTGCATTCTAATTCCTGCTGTGTACCAAAGTTCGGCAGTTGAAAAATTAACTTTAGAATTCCACTGAACATAAGCCGAAAAACGATTGATTGTATTAAAATTAGTGGCAAAAACACTTTGGTACGGAGCCAAAGGCCCAGTAAATGAAGTATTGGGTTGATCCTCTCTAGAAAAATCAAGTATGGGTGGATTAATTGAAAATCCTGCCGAATCGATAACCTCCCATTCTATTAATCGGTCGCGAATGGATTCACGGGTATATTTTACTCCAAACGCTACATTGTTTTGCTTCCAATCATAAAAACCCTTAATTTCGGAATTTACAATCAAAGCATCCAAATCATTTCTGGCATGATTCAGCTGTGTTCCAATTCCATTTGCATAAGATACATCATAGGAATCCGAACCAATTATTGAATTAGCATTAGTTAATGCGTACTGTGCCAAAATATCAAAATGTTCTTGCTCCATAGTATGAAAAACAGAAGTAATGAACTTAAATTTTAAGTTATCAGAAACTTGATAAGTAGTTTTCAAAGCACCGAAATAGGTAGTGTATTTATCCTTTTCCTGACCTTCATAAAACACATTTAACTCCATTGGATTGTCTATAGTCCCAAATCTAGTCTTTCGAGTTAAAGGCTGGTAATTGTATTTATTTTGCGAAATATTCCCTAAAAAACTCCATTGCCATTTATTCGATGCTTTATAATTTAGATTGGTTTGAACATCGATAAAAGAGGGTGTATAATTGGTTTCTGTATCTTGGCTATTGACTAAAAGACTGTTATTTCTATAACGAACTCCCGTAACCGAAGTCCATTTTTTATTTTTTGAAATTGCATCCACGGCAAGGCTTCCGCCAAGGAGACTTGCTTCAAAAGCTGCCGCAAATTGAGTTGGATTTCGATAGGTTATATCTAAAACCGACGATAATTTGTCCCCATATTTAGCCTGAAATCCTCCTGCCGAAAAATTGACATTTTGCACTAAATCAGTATTCGTAAAACTCAAACCTTCCTGTTGCCCGGAACGAATTAAGAAAGGACGGTAAATTTCTATATCGTTGACATAAACCAAATTCTCATCGTAACTTCCTCCTCGAACAGAATACTGTGTACTCAATTCATTATTCGAATTGACTCCTGCTAAAGTTTTCAAAACATTTTCGATTCCTGCATTAGCTCCTGGTAATTTCTTTATAATTTCAGCCGAAATGGTTGTAATTCCTTCAATTTGGCTTCTCTTGTCTTTTGAAACAACAATCTCACCCATTTGTTCTTCGAACTCATTCATCACCAAATTCAATTCGTAATCAGAAATACTTTTTAACACTAATGAAACAGTAACTTTCTTAAATGTTAAATGACTAAAAATCAGATTTATTTTTTTATTTACAGGAACTTTTATTACATAAAAACCTTTGGTATTAGACAGCGTTGTATGTCCTAAAAACGAAATATTGACATTACTTACTGGTCGATTTTGAGCATCAAGCAGCGTTCCTTTCACCCTAACTAATTGTGCCAGAGAAGAAAAACTTACCCAAAACAGAATAAAAACCCAACCTAGCTTATTATTATTCAATGTATCTCCTATTATTTTTGACTTCTAAAAAACTGAGTCTCAAATGTTTTTGAATTCCCCACTTGGTCTGTTACAATTACTTTTAAATTGTTAGCACCTTCGGCTACAATTCCATCACTAAAATAATGAGTTATTTTTCTAGTTTTAGTATTGTATTCAAATAAAATCCAGTTTCCATTTAAATATCCGTTGTATGATTTTATACCCGATCCAGTGTCGCTTATTGAAAGTTGGAGCGTTTTATCATTACTCAACCACCGTCCTTGAATTGGTTTTACCACGCTAATTATAGGTGGTGAATTATCAATCGCCAAAGTATATTTTCCTAAAGTTCGCACTCGGGTGGTAAATACATTTCCTTTTACGTTAGTCCAATTATAACCCAACCTTCCATTAGCACCTAAATTAGCAATATATACTTTACTTTTTTGTTCATCCGTATATTTATCACTCTCAATAGCTATTTCAAAATTAGAATGTGCTGGAACTGTATCATCGTGAAGCGTTAGTATATTTCCATTTACAGCAAAATTCATGGAAAAATCTTCGTAAAATGTTTTTGCAGGAAATGTTACTGTCATATTATCTTTCGAAAAAATATTTTCTTTTTGCGCTTTTACAAAATAATTCGAAATAACGGCTTCTTGCTCTACAACTGAACTGGAAGCATCAAAACCAATTGGAATAGTTACGGTAGTGGTATTCCCAAAAAAATCAGCCACCTCAATTCGATACACTAAATTGATGTTAGGAAGCACATTTACAATTCCATTAGTCCCATCTGTTTTTATAATACTTAAATTATAAGGCGTACTCATAAAAAGTTTTTGAACTCGTTGGTAAGTTTTTTTGTACCGTGAATAATCAATCAAAGCATTTACATAACGCATCTCATCAAATCCATAAGTATCAAATTGATATCCAAAAGAAGTTTTTCCGTTCAAAAAAGACTGTACCTTATAAATGCCATTTTTATTGAACGAATTATTATCATAATCATCGGCTGTAATTCCAAAACCAATAGCGCCATTAGCCAACACTTTATTGGCTAAATAAGTTCCATCTTTTTGTAAACTTAGATTCAGCAATAAAGGACGCTTGGATTTATTAGCAGTTGAACCTGACAAAGGATAAACGTAAACAGCAGCTATCACGGGGGTCTTGGTATCTTTTATAAATTTATCAAAACCAAAAAGCATTGGATTGATAATTTTCTCTGTTTTAGTATCTCTAAATTCAAAATGCAAATGCGGGCCTTCCGAAGAACCTGTATTTCCTGAAAGCGCAATCACTTGTCCTTTTGTGACGACTAATTCATTTGCTTTTGGAAACATTTCAATCTCAAAGTTTTGATCTTTATAATGCGTTTTCTTGATGTAATTTTCAATTTCACCAGAGGCGGTTTGTAAATGACAATAAACGGTAGTATATCCATTAGGATGATTAATGTATATCGCCTTTCCATTTCCAAAAGGAGAAATTTTAATCCGGGAAACATACCCATCAGCAGCAGCATACACTTTTAATCCTTCTCTTTGTAAGGTTTTAAAATCAAAACCCGCATGAAAATGATTGGGTCTTAATTCTCCAAAATTCCCCGACAATTGCGTTGGAATGTCTAAAGGAGCTTGAAAATAATCTTTTGGATAGGTAGTTTGAGCAATAACTACTCTAGAAATCAATAGGAAAAAAAGGAAAAATCTCATGCGTATCGTTTTTGCTAATATAAAAAAACTAATTTGGAATACTTTATAAAAAAAGTTTTTTTGTAATCAATTACAGTACAACATTTTGATTATTTTATAATAAAAAAACCAATAAAATATTGTAATAATAAAAACTAATACTAAATTTGTAATATTAAGTAATGAATAGGATTAATAATGAGTGTAATTGCAGAAATAATTGATACTCTTGAAAATAAAGTTGGAAAACTTATTCTAAAACTAAGAAATTTAGAAAAAAACAATCAAGATTTAACTATCGAATTAAGTAAAGCTGCTCAAATCATACAAAAACAATCCAGTGAGATTGAAGCGTTAAAAGCGCAGTATGAGACACTTAAAATTGCCAGTTCATTATTGGGCAGTGACGAAAACAAAAGAGATACAAAGCTTAAAATAAATTCATTAATTCGGGAAATTGATTACTGTATTGCACAGTTATCAGATTAGTATAAACAATGGACGAAAAGCTTAAAATTAAAATATCAATTGCAGACCGGGTGTATCCATTAACTGTGGATCCTAGTCAAGAAGAAGGACTTAGAAGTGCTTCTAAAAAAATTGATACGATGATAAAGCAATTTGAAGAGAATTATGCTGTTCGCGATAAACAAGACGTTTTAGCCATGTGTGCTTTGCAATTTGCATCACAAGTAGAGCAAAAACAGATTGACAATGCTATCAATGGTGATGAAACCATCGATAGAATTCAAAAAATTAATGCACTTTTAGACGAAAATCTCTAAAAAAACAACGACGTTCTTTAACAACTAAGATACTGCCTACATTAGTTCATAATTTGGTAAACTCAACACTAACAATTTAGAATGAGCGAATCATCGTTACTATAGCAAGCCAATTCAGTTTGGAAGCTTGAACAGCGAGTTAGCTCAAAACTTGTCTTTACGAGTTTATACAAACAACTAATGTAGGCTTTTTTTTATATATAAATTTTTAAACAAACATGGACATATTAACGATTATTATTTCGGGAATTATAGGTATTGCAGCAGGTTTTATTATTGCTAAAATCATAGAAAAAAGCAACATCTCTAATCTTATCAAAAATGCTAAAAAAGAAGCCGCTTCAATATTAAAAGATGCCAATCTAGAGGCTGAAAACATAAAAAAAGATAAAATTCTTCAAGCAAAAGAGAAGTTTATTGAATTAAAATCAGAGCATGAACAAGTGATTTTAGCTCGTGACAAAAAAGTAGCAGAAGTAGAAAAAAGAACAAGAGACAAAGAATCTCAAATTTCTAATGAACTATCTAAAGCTAAAAAAATCAACGACGATTTTGAGAAAAAAACGGCTGAATTTGAAGCTAAAATTGAAGTTTTAGACAAAAAACAAGCCGAAGTAGACAAACTACATAAAAGCCAGCTACAACAATTAGAATTGATTTCTGGTTTATCTGCCGAAGAAGCCAAAGAGCAATTAGTTGAAGGTTTGAAAGCAGAAGCGAAATCTAAAGCAATGTCTCATATTCAAGACACAATCGAAGAAGCTAAATTAACGGCACAACAAGAAGCTAAAAAAATCATCATCAATACCATTCAGCGTGTAGGTACAGAAGAGGCTGTAGAAAACTGCGTTTCTGTATTCAATATCGAATCGGATGATGTAAAAGGTAGAATTATTGGTCGTGAAGGAAGAAACATTAGAGCGCTTGAAGCAGCTACAGGTGTTGAAATTATTGTTGACGATACTCCAGAAGCGATTATCCTTTCTTGTTTTGATCCAGTTAGAAGAGAAATTGCTCGTTTGGCTTTACACAAATTAGTAACTGACGGACGTATTCACCCAGCACGTATTGAAGAAGTGGTGGCTAAAACAGCCAAACAAATTGACGACGAAATTATCGAAGTAGGTAAACGTACCGTTATCGATTTAGGAATTCACGGTTTACACCCAGAATTAATTAAAGTAGTAGGACGAATGAAATACCGTTCTTCTTACGGACAAAACTTATTGCAACACTCCCGTGAAGTTTCTAAACTTTGTGGATTGATGGCTGCTGAATTAGGATTGAATGTTAAATTGGCAAAAAGAGCTGGTTTATTACACGATATTGGAAAAGTGCCAGATACTGAAAGTGATTTACCTCACGCTTTATTAGGTATGCAATGGGCTGAGAAATATGGTGAAAAAGAAGAAGTTTGCAACGCAATTGGTGCGCATCACGATGAGATAGAAATGAAATCTTTATTGTCTCCAATTATCCAGGTTTGTGATGCTATTTCAGGAGCAAGACCAGGTGCAAGAAGACAAGTATTAGATTCTTATATCCAACGTTTGAAAGACCTTGAAGAAGTAGCTTACGGATTCAATGGTGTAAAAAATGCTTATGCTATTCAAGCGGGTAGAGAATTACGTGTAATTGTAGAAAGTGAAAAAGTTTCTGATGACAATGCAGCCACTTTATCTTTTGAAATTTCTCAAAAAATCCAAACTGAAATGACTTATCCAGGTCAGGTTAAAGTAACCGTGATTAGAGAAACGAGAGCAGTAAATATTGCTAAATAATCCTCACCCCAACCCTCTCCAAAGGAGAGGGAGGCGGAATAAAAAATCCAAATTCCAATAATCATAATTGGGATTTGGAGTTTTTTTTTACAAATGAATTTTGGAATTTGGAATGGATCAACGCTAAATGTTGTGGAGAAACATAAAAACCATACGCTCTAATTATTTTCTACCGCAAAGAGCGCAAAGATTTTCAACGAAGAATGCTTCTAAAAGCACAAAGTTCACAAAGCTAAGTCAATAGAAAACTTTGCAAACTTTGCCTTTTTATAAAAACTAAGGGTAAAAAACTTAGCGCTCTCTGCGGTAATTTTTTTTCTAACTCCACAAGTTTTTGTGTTGACCCTTCGGAATTTAAAAAATTGGAATTTCACTTCCCTTTTCTCGGATGAAAATTATTGATCACTTCGGTTAAAAATTTTCTATCCAAATGCAAATAAATTTCGGTAGTGGTTATGGATTCATGTCCAAGCATTAACTGAATCGATCTTAAATCGGCGCCATTTTCTAAAAGATGTGTCGCAAAAGAATGCCTGAAAGTATGTGGACTTATTTTTTTGGTCAAACCAATTTTAACGGCTAAATTACTGATAATGGTAAAAACCATAGCACGAGTCAACTGACCTCCTCTTCTATTCAAGAACAAAGTATCACTAAATTCTTTTTTTGCAGGAACATTTATTCTAACATTTTCTTTGTAAAGAAGAATGTATTTTTGAGTCGAATGAGCAATTGGAACAAATCGTTCTTTATTTCCTTTTCCTGTAATTTTAATAAAGCCCTCATCAAAAAACAAATCGGATATTTTAAGCGAAACCAATTCTGATACCCGAAGTCCACAGCTATACAATGTTTCTAACATCACTCTGTTTCGTTCGCCTTCATTAGATCTTAAATCAATAGCCAAAATTAGCGCATCTATTTCTTCAACCGCCAAGGTATCCGGTAATTTCCTACCCGTTTTAGGAGCTTCAATTAACTCCATTGGATTATCTTTCCGGTAATCTTCGAAAATTAAATAGCTAAAAAAGCTTTTTAAACCTGAAATTATTCGAGCCTGAGATCGCGCATTCACTTGGCTAGAAATAGCATAAATAAACTGTTGAACAGTTTCCTCACTAATTTTTAAAGGAGAAACCTCTATTTTATTATCAGTAAGAAATAGACACAATCGCTCAATATCAAAGGAATAATTAGTAATTGTATTCTTTGATAAACCACGCTCTATTTTAAGATAGGATTGATAACTTTGAATATAGAAATTCCAATTCATACTACAAATAAACGACTTTTATAAACATAAAAAACCTCTTTCCAAAAGAGATTTTTTATGTTTTAAAACAACAAAGACTAATAACCTCCATCGACTTAAATTCCTAAATAAGTATGAGAAGCACTAGATGATTTTCTCTGAGGTATTTTGAAAAATTGACTTGAGAATAAGTATTCATCAAAAAAAATACAGCAATAGCAGCTAAAATAATTTTATCACCTTATTAGTGATGTCTCTTTTTCAATCAAAGAATTAAAAGCATAAGTTTTTTCGTGATTTATAAAAAATAGTTCAACCTTTAAAATAGAAATTTATTTAAAAACACAATAAAATGAACCATTAACTGTTTTATATTTACAGTCTCAAATTATAACTAATAAATCTATTATGAAAAAATCATTTTTAATTACTATCATGCTTTTTAGCATAACAGCAGTATTACAAGCACAGTCCATTCGATTTGGTTTAAAAGGAGGTATCAATTATGCCAATCAAAACGGAACTGAGATTACTGTAAACGGGGAAAACTATGATTCTGAAGCTATCACAAGCTACCATGCTGGTTTAGTTGCAGAAATTAAACTAATAGACCGTTTTGCAATTCAACCCGAACTTTTATACTCAACTCAAGGTGCATCTTACGAAAATGTAACTGACGAATTTAAAAAAGAATTAGGGTATCTTTCTATCCCTGTATTAGCAAAAATCTATTTAAGTAAAAGTTTAAGTTTGGAATTAGGACCTCAAGCTTCTTTCTTATTAAGCGAAAGAAAAAATGTGAATTTTGAAGATTCTGAGACTTTTGAATTTGCAGCTGTAGGTGGACTGGGACTAAATATCACTAAAAACCTATTCATTCAAGCGCGTTATGGACTCGGGTTAACAGAAGCTTCTAAAAACGCTGATGTTAAAAATTCTACATTTCAAGTATCAGCTGGTATCATGTTCTAAAAAAACTTAGAAAATATAATTAAAACCGTCCCGATAATTCGAGACGGTTTTTTATTTTTACAAAAAGATATAAAATGAAAATTAGCATTATAAACGGCCCTAACCTAAACTTATTAGGAAAACGCGAACCTGAAATTTACGGAAGTTTAACTTTCGAAGAATATTTTGAAGAAATAAAAAAGAAATTTCCTTCCATCGAATTCACTTACTATCAAAGCAATATTGAAGGAGAATTAATTGATAAAATACAGGAATTTGGTTTTTCTTATGATGGGATTATCCTGAATGCTGGCGCTTACACACATACTTCTGTTGGAATTGGCGATGCGGTAAAAGGAATCACTACTCCAGTAGTTGAAGTGCATATTTCTAATACTTTTTCAAGAGAAAGCTTCAGACATCAATCTTATATTTCAGGAAATGCTAAAGGAGTTGTCTTAGGTTTTGGTCTAAAAAGTTATGATTTGGCCATTCAATCCTTTTTGTAAATCAATTAAGAAGATAAAAAAAACGAATCAAATTATTAATTTGGTTCGCTTTTTTGGTTTCTAAAGCAATATTATTCATCATCAGGTTCTACATGAATCAACACATGTCCTAATTCTGGAATATCTTTTCGCAAAGTATCTTTTAAAATATGGGCCAATTGATGCCCTTCTTTAACTGAAATTTCAGCACTTACAATAGCGTGCAAATCTACATGATATTTCATTCCTGATTTCCTTATGAAACATTTCTCGGTATCAATAATTCCATCTACTTGAGAAGCCACTGTTCTAATATGCTCAATTAAATCATCATACAAATGTTCGTCCATGATTTCGCCAAGAGCGGGTCTAAAAATCAAATAACTGTTATAAAATATAAAACCAGAAGCAAAAAGTGCTGCCCAATCATCTGCCGATTCATAGCCTTTACCTAAAATTAATGCAATTGAAATCCCAATAAATGCAGCCACTGAAGTAATTGCATCGCTTCGATGGTGCCAGGCATCGGCTTTTAGAGCAGAACTATTGGTTTCTATACTTCGTTTCATTACTAGTTGAAAAGAATATTCTTTCCAAATAATTATGGCTCCTAAAACAAATAATGTCCAGGATTTAGGCAAATTATGAGGCGCTTGAATATTCAAAATACTTTCATAAGCGATAATTGTTGCTGATGTAATCAAAAAACCAACAACTAAGAAAGTAATTAATGGTTCTGCTCGACCGTGTCCATAAGGATGATTTTCATCAGCAGGTCTATTGGAATATTTGATTCCGAACAACACTAAAAAAGAAGCAAAAATATCCGTAGTAGATTCGATTGCATCAGCAATTAAGGCGTAAGAATTGCCAAAAAAACCTGCTAAGCCTTTAATAATAGCTAAGCAGGTATTTCCAATTATACTAAAGTAAGTTGCCGATATGGCTTGTTGTTCTTTACTCATTTTTTTAATCAACACGAACGATTTTAGCTCCAATTGCTCTTAATCGTTCGTCAATGCGTTCATATCCACGATCAATTTGTTCTATATTTTGAATGGTACTCGTTCCTTTTGCAGAAAGTGCCGCAATCAATAAAGAGATTCCCGCACGAATATCTGGCGAAGACATCGTAGTTGCTTTTAAAGTAGATTTAAAATCATGTCCCATAACCACAGCTCTGTGCGGATCACACAACATAATTTTCGCTCCCATATCGATTAGTTTATCCACAAAAAACAATCGGCTTTCAAACATTTTTTGGTGAATTAACACATCCCCTTTTGCCTGAGTTGCTACTACCAAAACAATACTCAACAAGTCAGGCGTAAATCCTGGCCATGGTGCATCGGCAATAGTCAAAATAGAACCATCGATATCTGTTTTTACTTCGTAGCCATCAACGTGAGCAGGAATATAAATATCATCGTTACGTTTTTCGATAGTAATACCTAATTTTCTAAAAGTATTTGGAATCAAACCTAAATTTTCCCAGCTTACATTTTTAATCGTGATTTCGCTTTTTGTCATCGCTGCAAGACCAATCCAAGAACCGATTTCGATCATATCAGGAAGAATTCGGTGCTCGCATCCTCCTAATTCCTTAACTCCTTCAATAGTTAATAAGTTAGATCCAACACCAGTGATTTTTGCTCCCATAGAATTCAACATCTTACAAAGTTGTTGCAAATACGGTTCGCAAGCGGCATTGTAAACTGTCGTTTTTCCATTTGCTAAAACAGCTGCCATAACAATATTAGCCGTTCCGGTTACCGAAGCTTCATCAAGCAACATATCCGTTCCTTGCAAGCCTTCTTTTGGAGATTCTACTCCGTAAAAGTGATCTTCTCTGTTGTATCTAAATTTGGCTCCAAGGTTAATAAAACCTTCAAAGTGAGTATCTAATCTTCTTCTACCAATTTTATCTCCACCTGGTTTTGGGATATATCCTTTTCCAAAACGAGCTAAAAGTGGCCCAACAATCATAATAGAACCTCTTAAAGCGCCACCTTCTTTTTTGAAAGCTTCGGTTTCTAAATAACCAACATTCACTTCGTCGGCTTGAAAAGTAATAGAACCCGGTCCATTACGCTGAATTTTCACTCCTAGATTTCCTAAAAGAGCAATTAATTTATTAATATCAATAATATCGGGAATATTGTTGATTGTTACTTTCTCAGAAGTTAAAAGTACCGCACATAAAATCTGTAATGCTTCATTTTTTGCGCCTTGTGGAGTTATTTCTCCTTTTAAACGGATTCCTCCTTCAATTTTAAAAATTCCCATATTCTTTGTTTAGAGTTTCTCAGTTACTGAGATTCTAAGGTCCTAAGTTTTTTTGAGTTTAAAATCTCAGTTACTTAGAAACTTAGCTGCTTAGCAACTTTTTTTTATTTCTGATTATTGTTTTTTTGAAAAGGTTTTGGTTTCCCTGGACCTTTCATATTTTTATTACTTTGAATTTTAGGCTGTCCAGCTGGAGAAATTTTATTAGAAACTCTCTTATTAGTACGCAATAAATCGGTTGTATTAATTAGTTCTTCTGAACTTTGTATTAAATTCAATTTACCATCGGACAATTCATATAAATGTTCGAAAATAACATCGTCTTTTACGGTGTCTTTATTCCAACTCAAATAGGATTTTTTCATGTGATTGGCAATTACTTTAACCAATGCACTCTTCATTTCTCCCTCCTCCCATTTGTTAGCAACATCAATCATGTACTTGATATTGTTACCATAATAACGGTATTTAGGAAAGTTTTGTGGATAATTTAAAACATCTGGTCTCAACTGCAAAACTTCTCTGGAAGGAATTGGATAAGGAGAACTGACATTCAACTTAAAATCAGACATTATAAAAAGCTGATCCCATAATTTATGTTGAAAATCAGGCACATCTCTTAAATGCGGATTCAAACTTCCCATTACCTGAATGATATATTTAGCTGCTTTATTTCTAGATTCATCATCTTCAATAGCAGTAGCCTGGTCAATTAATTTTTGTAAATGACGTCCATATTCAGGAATAATCAAATGCGATCTTTCGGCATTATATTCTAAATGATGTACTACATCATTCGCATTTTCTTTTATATATTTCTGATTCATATTTGATTTTTTGGAGCTTTACAGTCAAAATACAGAGACTGAAAGCGTATTTTTTTTCGAAAATTATAAAGAAATAATTCCTTCTATAGTTGAAACTTCGATGTATTTATCAATAATTGCCTGAGGACTTTCCATTTGAACATCAACCGAAACACTGGTGAATTTTCCTGTTTTAGATTGAGTTGTTTTAATCACAGCACCTATACAATTAAAAGCCTGTTCTACTTGTTTAATTTTATCGGTATCTGTGGGCACAATAAATTTAAACAAATATATGGAAGGCCAAGTATTGCTTTTTTCTAATTCGCCTTTTAATCTATCGAAAAATTCTTCGGTTTTTTTATCCATTTGTATTTAAAAATAAAAGCAAATATACGTTTTCAATTCTAAAATATGAACTCTGGAATATGAATTTTAGTAAAATCATCATTTTGATTCGCTACATTTTTCAAAATCTAAATTAGTTTGAGTAAGTTTGTTTTAAATGCGGCTTTTTTTCGAAATAAAAAACGGCTATTCACATTACAACTGCTATTAAATCTTTCTAAACTGCATGTCTGAAGCTTTACAAATTCTAAAAAAATACTGGGATCACGATAGTTTTAGATTGCCCCAAGAAGAAATTATCAGTTCCGTTTTAAACGGTCATGATACTTTTGCGCTAATGCCCACCGGTGGTGGAAAATCAGTTTGTTTCCAAATTCCTGCGCTAATGCAAAAAGGAATTTGTTTAGTTATTTCGCCATTAGTTGCTTTAATGAAAGATCAGGTTGCGAATTTACAGAAGCGAAACATCAAAGCTATTGCGCTTACGGGCGGAATAAAATCAGACGAAATAATTGATTTACTGGACAATTGCCAATTTGGGAATTACAAATTTCTTTATTTATCGCCGGAACGTTTGCAATCCGATTGGATTTTAGAAAGGATAAAAGCACTTCCCATTAATTTGATTGCTATTGATGAAGCGCATTGTGTTTCGCAATGGGGACATGATTTTCGTCCCGCTTATTTAAAAATTTCGAATTTAAAAAGTCATTTTCCCAAAACTCCCTTTCTGGCGCTAACAGCAACTGCAACACCAAAAGTCAAAGAAGATATTATAACCGAATTAGGTCTCGAAAACCCCAAATGTTTTGAAAAATCTTTCGAAAGAAAAAACATTGCCTACATGGTTTTTGAAATTGAGGACAAACTCTTTAGAATCAAACAAATTCTAAGTAAAAATTCGCAACCTTCTATTATATATGTACGAAACCGAAGATCTTGCATTGACACGGCGGCACAATTGAATTCCCTGGGATTCAAAGCAACTTTTTATCATGGCGGATTAGCCTTGAAAGACAAGAACAAAAATATGCAACTTTGGATGGACGAAGAAGTTCAGGTTATGGTTGCCACCAATGCTTTTGGGATGGGAATTGACAAAGCCAATGTAAAAACGGTTATCCACACGCAATTACCAGAAAACTTAGAAAATTATTATCAAGAAGCCGGTCGAGCAGGAAGAAACGAAGAAAAAGCATTTGCTATTTTACTGACAAGCGCTTCAGATTTTGCTCAAACCGAAAATCAATTTATTTATATTTTGCCAGATAAAAAGTTTCTAAAAGAAGTTTTTATTAAAATGTGTAATTATTTCCAAATTGCCTATGGCGAAGGAATTAACGAACAATATTCGTTCAACCTCAATCAGTTTTGCTTGCGTTATAAATTCCCCGTTTTAAAAACCTATAATGCCATTCAGTTTTTAGACCGACAAGGAATTATTAGTTTATCGCAAGAATTCTCAGAAAAAATTAGCTTACAATTTATTATTCCTTCTAAAGAAGTGATTCGTTATACGAGTTTGAATCCAAACGATGAAGAAATTATTCTGGCTATTTTGCGTACTTATCCCGGAATTTATGATATTCAAACGAATTTCAATCTTTCGCTAATTGCAAAAAAATCAAAGCATACTGAAGCCGAAGTTTTAGTTGTTTTAGAAAAACTAAAAGAAAAAGGTCTTATTGATTATCATTCGAAAAACAATGACACAACACTCATTTTTAATGAAATTCGAGAAGACGACAGAACTATTAATCGAGTGGCTAAGTATCTTGAAAATCAAAACCAACTAAAAAAAGAACAGTTTCAAGCCGTTTTAGAATACATTAAAAAGGACAAAAACTGCAAGAGTCAATTGCTTTTGGCTTATTTTGGTGAAACCAAAAGTACTAAGTGTGGTATTTGCTCTTATTGTATTACACAAAAAACAAAAAAAGAAAACACTATTTCGCTTGCTGAAAAAATTCTGGATTTATTAAAAACAACCGATTTAAGTTCGAGAGAAATTCAAATCGAGATTAATAATCCTTCAAACGATGTTATCTTTGCCCTTCAAGAATTATTAGAAAACGAATACATTCTAATACAACCTAACAATAAATATAGCTTAAACAAATAATGGAAAAATTACGAATCGTATTTATGGGTACGCCCGACTTTGCAGTAGGAATCCTGGATAGCATTTTAAAAAATAACTACAAAATAGTAGGAGTCATAACCGCAGCAGATAAACCTGCAGGTCGCGGACAAAAAATTAAATATTCGGCCGTAAAAGAATACGCTTTAGAACACAATTTAAATTTACTACAGCCTAGCAATTTAAAAGATGAATCTTTCCTTGCTGAATTAAAATCGCTTAACGCCAATTTACAAATTGTAGTTGCGTTTAGAATGTTGCCAAAAGTGGTTTGGGAAATGCCAAGTCTGGGTACATTTAATCTCCATGCTTCACTGCTACCAAATTATCGTGGAGCAGCGCCTATTAATTGGGCAATTATCAACGGAGAAACTAAAACAGGTGTGACTACTTTTTTTATTGATGACAAAATAGATACTGGTGCCATGATTTTAAGTTCAGAAACCGAAATTGATCCAAACGAAAATGCAGGACAACTTCATGATCGTTTAATGGATTTAGGAAGCAATACGGTAATTGAAACTCTAGACCTAATAGAAAAAGGACAAGTTAAAACAACTATCCAAACTGAAAATGCTGATATTAAAACGGCTTACAAACTCAACAAAGAGAATTGCAAGATTGATTGGAGTAAATCAGCATCTGAAATCAATAATCTCATCAGAGGTTTAAGTCCTTATCCTGCTTCCTGGTGTTTTTTTACCGATAAAGATCAAGAATGGAATGTTAAAATATACGAATCTAAAATAATATCAGAAACCCATCGTTATACTACTGGAACAATTGTTAGTTCTAAAAAAGAATTAAAAATTGCGGTAAAAGACGGTTTTATTCAAATACTAAATTTGCAATTTCCAGGCAAAAAGAAAATGACTACCGCCGAATTACTCAATGGAATTTCTTTTTCTGATGAAGCAAAAGCGGTATAAACCCAATAAAAACGGTAAAACAAGCTAAAAAAAGACTAAAAAACAGTATGTTATCAACAAAATAAATAAGTTATTAACAAAACGCTGTAAAATCAAAGAAAACACTTGCAGGGTCTGTATTTACTGCTAAATTTGTGTATTAACAATTTATTTTTAACCAACAATTAATAACTTTTTATTATGAACAAATCAGAATTAATCGATGCTATCGCTGCTGACGCAGGAATTACTAAAGCAGCTGCAAAATTAGCTTTAGAGTCATTTTTAGGAAATGTAGGTGACACTTTGAAAAAAGGTGGAAAAGTATCTCTAGTAGGTTTTGGATCATGGTCAGTATCTGCAAGAGCAGCTAGAGACGGAAGAAATCCTCAAACTGGAAAAACTATTCAAATCGCAGCTAAGAACGTTGTGAAATTTAAAGCTGGAGCTGAATTAGAAGGAGCTGTAAACTAAGAATTTATTTCAAAACCGATCAATATAAAAACCCTCATTTGAGGGTTTTTTTATACTTTTTACCGAATATGTTTGTTTTTTTTTATTTTTTTTTCTTAAATTTAGTAAAAACTTGAAAAGTCATGATTTCAGAAACATTAATAAAAGGACAATTACTTATTGCTGAACCTTCAATAATTGGAGATTTATCATTTAATAGATCTGTGATTTTATTGGCTGACCATGACAAAGATGGATCAGTTGGTTTTATCATTAATAAACCGTTGAAATACACTATAAACGACTTAATTCCAGAGATAAATTCTCGTTTAAAAATTTACAACGGCGGACCTGTAGAACAAGACAATCTCTATTTTATACATAATGTTCCAGATTTAATACCTAACAGTATCGAAATTTCTAATGGAATTTATTGGGGTGGTGATTTTGAATCTACAAAAGAACTTATTAATAACGGAAAGATTAACAAAAACAACATTCGTTTCTTTTTGGGTTATACAGGTTGGTCTGAAAGCCAATTGGAATCAGAGATGAATGCTAATTCTTGGATTATTACGTCTAACAATTACAAAAATAAAATTATCGGAAAATCGTCTACTCATTTTTGGAAAGAGCAAATTATGGAATTAGGAGGAGATTATCTTATTTGGTCTAACGCTCCAGAAAATCCGTATTTAAACTAAGTAGCGCTAATTACCTCATTGATTTTCGAAATCAATTCTCGAGCTATTTTGGATTGAAAAGTCTTTTTTCTATATTTTGTAATAGGCTGGATTCCTTTTATCACATTGGTAATAAACAATTCATCGGCTTTTTGAAGTTCGAAAGGAGAAATTACAGCTTCTTGAACTTCTAAATCTGCAATTGTTTTTGCTAATTTTAAAACTTGCTTGCGCATTACACCATTCAAGCAACCTTCGGAAACTGGAGGTGTAATCAATTTATTTCCTATTACCATAAAAACATTGCCCTGAATGGCTTCTACAACATTTTTAGCATCATTCAGTAATAAACAGTTATCCAAAGCATTCTCATTGGCAAAAATACTTGCAGCTACATTCAAAATACGATTTGTGGTCTTAATCGATGACAATAATTGTTTTGTAATGTAAAAATCTTTGTATAAATCTACTTCGTATTCTTTTTCATCCAAAGAATAAAAAACCGACTCTAAAGCTGTGGCATGAACTAGAAAAGAAACGGTATTGTCTGTAGGTAAGTAATAGCCTCCATCATTTCTAAAAACAGTGATACGAGCTCTTGCTGATTGCGAAATTGACAACTTATCAGTTAAAGAAAGTAATTGCTCTTCGAAATACTCCATTGTAAAATTCATAGGAATCTCCATTCGAACCACACGCATTGAGGCCATTAACCTAAAATAATGATCCTCTAAATACAGTACTTTAGAATTTACGATTTTAACTGTTTCAAAAACCGCGTCTCCGTATAAAAAACCACGGTTTTGTGTTAATATATTTGAATCTTGAGTTACTAAAGTACCGTTAAAATTAATCATAAAAAAGCCCTGAATTTTGTTCAGGGCAAATATAAGTCATAAAAATAGAATTCACTATACAGAACCCAAGAGATGTTTTAAATCTGAGATTTGATTCTCCCACAACTGAGAAGCCTCTTCAATCTCATCTTCTTCGGCAAAATCTACTACCATTAAAGAAACATCTTTAGTCAACTCATCTACTAGGATATGTAACTCAAAAAAATACTCTGTATCCTTTCCTGCTGCATCAACCCATTTAAACTTTACTTTCTCTCCTGATTTTTTAGAAGCTAATCTTGCTTTCTCTTCGGAATCATTCCAAATGAAAGTAAAAAATTCTCCTCTTGAGTTCACATCGTCAGCAAACCATTCAGATAAACCAGAGGGAGTAGAAATATATTGATATAATAATTGCGGCGAAGAATTTATAGGAAACTCAATTTCGTAACGTACTTTAACATCCATAGAGGCAGATTTATTTTTTTTTCGAATATATAGAATATAATGACTAAAAAAAAACGTTTTTAAAAATATTTTTTTTCTTCATTTTATGCTTGCACCATTTAATTTTATTTCTATCTTTGCACCCGCATTCAGGAACAGTATTAACCTGAACATTTGGCGAGGTAGCTCAGTTGGTTAGAGCGCAGGATTCATAACCCTGAGGTCACGGGTTCAACTCCCGTCTTCGCTACAAAAACAAACCCTTAAACATCAATTGTTTAAGGGTTTTTTTATTGAGTTTTAATGAATAAAAAAAAATAACATTCATAATGTCCAGTAGAAATCAGTTCTTTAAAAAAAGAACCTCCATTATTTTGGTGTAAATTGCTGTGTTTTGATACACGCCAGAAAAAATTTTAGCTCCAGGGCCATAAGCAAAAACAGGAACTGGTATGGCCGTATGATCATTAGTGCTAAAGCTTCCCTGTACATATCCTTTTGATATACTGCCGTCAATTAATGACAATCCACCTGTTTCATGATCTGCTGTTACAATTAACAATGTTTCTTGATTTTTATCCACAAATTCCAATGCCTGACCTACTAATTTGTCAAAATCAAGCATTTCCCGAACCACATATTCTAAATCTTTCTTATGTCCGCCGTGATCAATTTGAGCTCCTTCGGCCATGATAAAAAATGGATTCTTTATTTTAGAAAAAGTATTCGTTGCTTTCGCTAAAGATTGGGCTAAAAAATCTCCTCTCCCCTCTTTAATAGAAACAACTGCTGCATCATCTAAAACTACCATTTTAGAATTTTTAATAGTATCCAGACTGCTAAATTTTTCCGAAAAAGAATATCCTTTTTCAATCAACAATTGAGACAAATCTTTTCCATCTTTTCTAGATTTGAACTCTTTTAGACCGCCTCCTATTAAAATATCTGACGGATTGCTTAAAAAATCAGAAGCTATTGGTTCACTAAAACTTCTTTCAGGCTGATGTGCATAAAAGGCTGCCGGAGTGGCATCAGTACTATTTCCTGATGAAATAATTGCGGTTTTAAAATTTTTATTTGCTAAATGTTGCGTAATGGCTTCTAATGGTTTTCCGTTTTCATCCACGCTGATAAATCGATTATTGGTTTTTAGACCTGTTGCCATAGCTGATCCTCCAGCAGCCGAATCCGTAATATAACTATCTGAAGAATTGGTTATCGAGAATCCTTGCGTTGGAATATTAAAAAGGTTTAATTGTCCCTTATTGGCTGTGTAACCCGCATAAATTTGAGCTAATCCCATTCCGTCACCAATAAGAAGGATTACATTTTTTGGTTTCTTTTTAGCGAAAGCTGCTGCGTTTTTAGGCATATATGCAGTATGAAACTCCGTATTTTGATAGAATGTTGTTTTTATGTTTTTGATAAATTCTGTTAGTGTAGAAACCGTATCTGTCCCTATAAAATCAACTTTTAAATTCATCAAAGTCATCCAGGTATTGATATTGTCCTGCGTAGCCCAGAATCTGATTTTTTTATGCTGATCATGTACCTTTTTAATTACCGATTGCATCTTTTGTAAATCAGCTTGTGTCAAAACACCTTTACCATTCCAGATGGTAAGTTCTTTTAAATCGGCACTTATCATTTCAACACGGGACAATTCTTCTGGCGAATAATTTTCAGTAAGTCTTCCATCAAAATAAATAAACTCAGGATATGTCGACCACTGCGACGGCAAAGGTCTGTTGCCTGAAATCACCACTTTTATATTTTTATTGGAACTAATTTCTGGAAATGTTTTTAACTGCTGTACAATTGCTTTTAAAGTTGATGCTGCATCCGACTTGACATCAATCATCAAAATTAAAGGCTTATTGCTTGGATATGCTTTGCCTTCTAAATTTTTAAGTTTTGCAGCAAGTGGTTCTAAATACAAACTTTTAAGCGTGTTGTGTTGCGTAATTTCTGTTGCGGTATGCGCCACAAATAGTTCATTATTTACAAGAAAAACATCGGCTTCGATAACACCAACTTCATTAGAATAGGCTCCATAAAAAGGAAGCGAACTGGCATAATCATTATGCGAATGAATATTTGTAGAACTGTATTCCTGTGCTTGCCCAAACAGGAAAAACTGGAGGCAAAAAAGGGTTATTATTTTTTTCATTGAAAATAGAAATTCATTCATTTGCAAAGCTGTAGGCGGCTTAGCATAGAATATAAATTGTAATTAATTATTATTTACTTTTTTATTTCGGTGGTGTAAATGACTTCTCCTTTTTCGTTAACTGCCTGCACATGCAAGGTATTGGCTAAGGCTGAAAACACCATAAAACCGTACTCCGATGAAGCCAGTTTGCTAAAAGGCAAACGGTCAATTGGTGTAGCTTCAGAAGCGGATCCGGAAACAAAATAATGTGTTTTCCCTTCTGGTAGTAAATGCTGTAAATCATGATCATGCCCAGCGATATAAGCATCAACTTCATATTTATCCAAAAGTGATTTTAATGATTTTCGTACTGCCTTAGTATCATAAGCTTCTCTTCTTTTTAAAGTTGCCGTAAACAAAGGATGATGCCCCACAACTAATTTCCATTTTACACTTTTAGGTGCTTCTGTCAGGGTTTTAACCAGCCATTTTTTTTGTGCAGTTGAATCCTGAGAAATTACATTTTTAGCATACTGTTTACTTTTATAGAATTCAGGAATTAATGGATTGGTATCTATAAAAGCAATTAAAACCTGCTGGCTTGGATCTCCATTGATATTGAATGTTTCACTGTAATATCGGGCAGGCATATTCCAGCGTCGGCTTATTTTTGAATAAGCAACCTGAGCATCTGGATTACCAGCATAATCATGGTTTCCTAATACTGGATACCAGTTCCAGTGGAGTGAAAAATCAGTATAAATATCTTCATAAGAAGATTTCCATTGTGGGTCGTATTCACTTGCCACACCTACAGGATAGAAATTATCACCTGTAGAAATTATAAAATCACGATTAATGGCTGTAGCAGTAATCCCCATTTGCTTAGCTACGGGAATTTGATGGTCTTCACCAAATCTCCCCCAATCTCCCATAACAATGAAATTTAGCGCGTTTGAGTATTTTTTTACAGAACTATCTTTAGTTTGAGCAGCAGCAAAATTTAAAGAGAGGATACAAATAAATACTTTTACTGTTTTTTTTTGTAACAATGACGTTTTCATTTTTTTCTAATTAATTAAAAAATTGAAGGCTGTTTAGTGTTTTATTAAAGAAAAACAGACAGCCTTCAAAATATATAATCTAATTAATACCCTTGATTTTGTACTAAATATTCAGGAACATTGGATGCACCATCAATTGCGACCTGAGGTATCGGGAAGAGTCTATGGTCTACATCGGTATCCGATTTTTCTGTCCAGATATCTTCATAATGTCCAAAGCGAATTTGATTGGTTCTTCTTAAACCTTCCCAGTAAAATTCAAAACCATATTCTCTGTATAAAATATCTAGAGTTATAGCAGGGAGCGCAGCAGGAATAGGTGCTCTTGCAGTTCTTGACGTTCTTACTTTGTTCATATCAATTAATGCCCCAGCATTATCTCCTTTTCTTAACTTGGCCTCAGCTCTCATCATGAAAATTTCAGCATATCTAAGCAATACCATATCAACACTACTAAAGTTATTTCCATCAGGGGAAGTATGACTAAACTGGTATTTGGAAACTCTATAACCCGATTTATGGAAACTCCCTTCATTAGTAAAATCTACTTTTAAAGTAAGATTTACATAGCCCACATTTAAATCTGATCCGTTTCCTTTAATTTGTTTAACTGGGTAAATTCTATATCCGCCATCACATTTAAAGAATGCTCCATTGGCATCTTTTCTTGCTGCCCAAGGAATACCTCTCATAATTCCTCTGTCAATTTCAAAATCCTCAGCTTTTACACAATAGTAATGATTCTGATCGTTTAATGGTGAAAGTCCTGTTAGATCCTTCAAATTATCAGGCACTTTTGCATTGTTTTTGTAGAATCTAGAATCAGCATCAGCAGGATCTACGCTTCCATAAGCATCGACCCATGTCTGGTAAAAATCGGATGTAATTGCAGGACCATCAGTACCATCTGCATTAATGGATTCCGGTCTTGGAAACATAGATCCTGGAATTGACCAATAGGCCCAGCGGTTATGTTCATCTTTCAAAACACCTCGTTGATCCAATGCAAAAATTAATTCTTTATTTGAGTTATTGTTATCATCAAATAAGTCAAAATATTCAGGAGATAAGCTGAATTTACCTGAGTTTATAATGTTATCTGTATATTTAATAACCTTATCCATATCAGCAGTGGCAAACTGAGGTGTTCCATAAGGATCACGGTAAACAGCCGCATTTAGATATAATCTGGAAAGAAGTCCCCAAACTGCAGCCTGAGTCATTCTGCCTGGTCCTTTATCATTATTAATAACATCAGCAACTGACAGCAACTCACTTTCTATATAAGAAACAGCGTCTTGTCCTCGAAGTATTTCTGAAATACTGGCTGATGATTCCTTTTTAAACACAAGTCCCCAGCTGTCTAATGTAAGCATATTCAAATAAGCTCTTAAAGCTATCATTTCATATAGTGCTCCTTGTGCTTCTGCATTACCACTTTCTGCAAGAGGTCTTAAAACTTCAATAGCCGTTAATGTTCTGGAAATATTTATAGTAAGCTCATTCCAGGTACTTTTAACCAAATCATTGGTAGGTGTAATGGTATGTGCATGTACTGCTAAATATTTTCCTCCGTCGTACCAGTCAGTTCCTCCTCTATAGGGTAATATTCCTTCGTCACTGGCAATTAGCTGCAAACCAAAATTATTGGTGTGTATCCAGGTCGCTTTTAATTGGCCATAAGCTGGAGCAAGTGCACCGCTAATTACTTCTGCCTGTCCAGCACCGGTTAAATTTTCATCCAATACTTTTTCTTCTAAGTCGGTGCAACTCCAGTTGAATAACAAACTGATTCCCAGAGCTACTATTATTACTTTATTTTTCATTTTTTGTTTTGTATTTAATTAAAATGCCACGTTTAGCCCTAGTAAAATTGTTCTGCTTCTAGGATAACTGAAGTAGTCAATTCCAAACGACTGAATTTCTCCAACTGAAGTTCCAGTGTTTATTTCAGGATCATAGCCACTGTACTTTGTAATCACAAATAAGTTTTGTCCCGTTACCGAAAGACGTATGTTATCCATCACATTATCAAGTCCGATTGATTTTGGGTTAAAATTATATCCCAGAGTTGCATTATTCAATCTTAAGAAACTGCCGTCTTCTAAATATCGTGTAGAAACTCTGTTGGAGTTTGTGGAAGCTTCATTTAAAAATTCTGAAGCTCTATCAGTGGTATTAAAGGAATTAGCAAGCCGGCCTCTGTTGAATGAAGTCATTGCAACGTGGTTGTAAATTTTATTTCCGCCAGTACCATTAAAATTAAGTCCTAAGTCAAAATTCTTATATTTAAAATTCAGATAAAAAGCATAAATATAATCTGGTAAAGCGCTGCCTGCAACAACACGGTCATTGTCAAGAATTACACCATCAGGATTTGTATCTGCAAATTGGTTCAAACCATCAGCACCAATTCCTGTAAACTCAACCATATAAAAAGTACCTATCGGTTCCCCATTAAGAACTCCGTTTATTGTTGCTCCAGTTTGTCCGCCTCCTTGCGCTCCACCTGTAGTTAATATTCCATAAGGTGAGTTTTCTACTTTATTTTTGGTAAAAGAAATATTTCCACCAATACTATAAGAGAAGTCTTTGCTTTTATCACTGCTGTAATCTAAAGCCAGTTCAATACCGTTGTTTTTAATCTCCATGTTAGGAATGTTTGTCCAATATGTTTTTGCAGGCTGTATAGGATCTGCTGGTGTTACTTCTAATAAAATATTTTCAGAGACTTTGTTAAAATAATCCACAGTACCTGATAATCTGTTATTAAATAAACTAAAGTCTAAACCTATATTGGTTTGTGTTGAAACCTCCCATTGAATATTCGGATTAGCTAAACGGGTAAAAATTGAACCATAAGGATAGCCACCTAAATCTGTAGCAGATGGATCTAATGGATAGGTATTGTTTCCTGTATTACTTTCGGTATAACTCGCTTTAGTAATTTTAGATGGAATTTCCTGAGAACCAGTTTGTCCCCAGCTTGCTCTCAGCTTCAAATTATTAATAACTTCAGATTCATTTAGAAAATCTTCTTTACTTATGTTCCATCCTAATGCAACAGATGGGAAGTATCCGTATCTGTTGTTTTCACCAAACTTAGAAGATCCGTCAGCACGCATAGTGGCAGTAAGTAAGTATTTGTTTTCATACGCATAATTTAATCTTCCAAAGAAAGACTGAAGTTCGTTTTCTACTGCAGATGAGTAATGACCTGTAGATAAGACCGCTGTTTCTAACTGATTTTTTGGTTCTATACCATTATCCGGAAATCCTTTAAAATTATAATTCTTTTGATTCACTTGTATTTTCTGATAAGATTGCCCCGCTAAAACTGTAAAATTATGTGCATTTGTACTGAAATTATACGTCAATGTGTTTTCGTATAAAATATTATTATTAGTGGTTATAATATTGTTCAAAGTACTTTCAGTTGTATTAGTAGCCGAAGTATATGGCAACACCTGTACATCTCTTTCTGACATAGAATAATCAACTCCCAAGTTGAATTTATAAGTTAATCCTTTTATAAATTCATAAGATGGCGCAATGTTAGCCAAAATACGATTGTTGTTAGTCTCATCAGAGTAAATTCTCTGACTGATTAAAGGATTTAACACATCATTGCTTAAATTCACATTAGGTTCTCCATTTACATAAACGGCATCTGTAGGATTCATGGTTTGCATATTGCCTACGATACTTCTGGCGTCTGGTCTTGAGTTTTCAAGTTTCGTTCCTGTTAAATTAAAAGCAATATTAAATTTATCGTTTAATGCTTTTTGATTCAAATTCAAACGTCCAGAGTAACGTTTTAAATCACTGTTATTCAAAATACCTTCTTGATTATCTACACCTAATGAAGCTGCATAAGTACTACTTTCTGTTCCTCCACTCATCGATAAGTTTAAGTTTTGAGAAACGGCAGTTCTGGTTAATTCATCTTGCCAGTCTGTATTTGCTCCACCATCAAACAGAGTTCCGTTAACCGCAGCTACTTGTGTTCTAAACTCGTCTGCACTAAAAACAGCCACTTTATTTGCTAATGTCGAAAGTCCAGTAGTCATATTAACATTGATTTTAGCCTGACCTTTTGCTCCTTTTTTAGTGGTAATTACTATTACACCATTAGCCGCTCTGGAACCATAGATAGCAGATGCTGACGCATCTTTAAGCACCTCAATGCTTTCAATATCCTGTGGATTGATAAAGTTTAGAGGATTTGAAGCTACTCCATTATTCGAGTTGTCTAAAGCAAATCCGTCCACTACATACAGAGGTGTTGTTCCTGAACGTAAACTTCCTACTCCTCGAATAATGATATCTTGAGAAGCTCCAGGCTCACCACTTGCAGCAGTCACGTTGACACCAGCAACTTTACCTTGAATTAGCTGTCCTACGTTAGCCACAACTCCTTTATTAAAATCTTTACTTTTTACCGAAGCAATAGATCCTGTTACATCCGATCTCTTTTGAGAACCATAACCAATAACTACAACCTCATCTAAAGAACTTGTTTCTTCACTCAAGGAAACACTTAAAGTTTGATTTCCTGAATAAGAAACTTCCTTTGTTTTAAACCCAATATAAGAGAAAACCAAAACACCGCTTTGTTCTTTTAATTGAATCTTGAAATTTCCATCAAAATCGGTTGTGGTTCCAAATGATGGTTGTCCTTTAATGTGGACTGATACTCCTGGAATAGCTTGCCTATCCGGATCAGAAACTACGCTTCCTGATACTGATACTTGCGAATAGGAATAGGACATACACCCTAAAGCAAGAATTAAAATTGCATACATTTTTTTCATGTTAAATACTCGTTTTTTGTTTTGCCAAAAGTATTTTAAGCAAGATCGCTAAAGGGGGAATTTTGATTCACAAAAGAGGATTTTCGATTCAAATTAGGATAAAATTAACCGTTAAAAAGGGTATTTTTGCACGCTAACATTAAGCTAACTTTCCACAAACACCGGGCTAACAATACTTTTAAGATAGTGTTTTGTATTCTTTAGGGCTTTTTCCAAAATATTTTTTAAAAGAGCGCCCAAAATATTTAGGATCGTTGTACCCACATTCAAAACTAATTTCAGAAATATTGAGGTTTTTAGTTTTTAATAATAATTCAGCTTTTTGTAATCTAAAAGAGGTTATAACATCAGATGGCGATTGATTTAAGGTTTCTTTAAATATGCGGTAGCATTTTACTCTGGAAATCCCCAAATTTTCTACCAATATTTCTACGTTAAAAAAAGGATCCTGCAATTCCTTTTTGATGATTTCTAAAGCTTTTTTTACCAACTTGTCATTAGTGGTTATCAAAGGATCATCTTCTGTTAAAATTTCAAATATTTTTTGCTGCATTTTATTTTCATGTACTATCTCTTTTTGTTTTTCAATTAAAGAAGCTATTTTTTTGGAAACAAATGAAGCATTAGCAGGCAACTGAATTAAAGTGTCTATTCCCAATTCTAATAATTGCTCATGCAATTCATAATTAATGACTTCAGATATGTAAATCATTGGCATTTTTAAACCTCCCGTTTTTTTATTTGAATCTAAAAAATGAACCAGTTCTTTTGAAAATGTTGTTTGGTAAAACACTAAAACAGAAAAGGGGATTTGTTTTACAGCAGCGTTTAAATTAGCAACCGAATTTTCAAAAAACAACTGATGATTCCTGTTTTCTAAAACCTGATTGGCTGCCGTATAATCAGATTGATCGCTAAAGACTAAAAATAATTCTTTATCCTCAGAGAGTTGATCTTGTTCGTTGAAATGTTTCCAGGAAATTGTTTCTTTAATTTTTAGATTTTCGGAAGCCAATTCTAAAGGAATTTGTAGCGTACTCTTAAATTGTTCCTCAGAATAATCAAAAAATTCTCCCTTCAAATCTTCTAATAAAACATGTAAAGCTTTAAAGTAAGGGCTATAATGTAAAATATTGTACCAATTGTTTTTTAGGATGACACTATCAGAAACTACGGTAACTTTTAAACAATTATTTTCATAACCCATTTCTATATTTAAGCTACTGTCTGTCTCAGAATATTTACTGATATCATTAAAAAAATAGTGCAATAACAACTTTAATCGCAATACATCTATGGCAACAAAAGAATCCGATTTGTCTATTTCGCAATTAAAATTAACCTGATTGCGTTGCAGCTCCTTTTTTAATTTTTCAATACTATTCTTTAAAACTGGAAACAAATGAACCGCTGATTTCTTAACAGGACCAATATCTTTAACATAACTCAAATAATTCCATCCCGAAATTAAATTCGCCAGTCTGTTAGATTGGAAAACTAAATCTCGCTGGACGCTGTTATCATTTTTGTTTGTATTTGAAATCTCAATGATCTTTGCTATTGGATCTTGGAACTCCGCGAGCATAAAGGTTTTAAACTTTTCGATTTCAAAACTTTCGCTTTTAAGATTGCTATGTAATTTTAAAAGCTTTTCTTTCTGCTCTACTATTTTTTTGTTCTTCTTATCGAGTTTTTCATTAATTGCTTCCAAATCTTTTTTCTGGGATTCTATTACTTTGGTACGAGATTTTATTTTTGCTTCCAGATGCTTTTTTTGTGCAATAGCTGTTTTATTTTTAAAATAAATTAAAACAATACAGCCAAAAAGTATACAAGCCGATAATAAAACATAAAACAGAATGGTTTCATAAAATGCTTTACTGATATTGAGGGTAAAAAATACAGGTTTAGCAACTCCATTTTTCCCCTGTTTTATCCAAAAATGGTAATCTCCCGAAGATAAATTGGCATATTCTAATTTATTGGTATCTTTTAATAAAGTCCAACTCTTATCTCTTCCCTCCAATTTATAATAAATCTCAACTTTACTTTCTTTAGGAAATACAATAGGAATTATTTCAATTTCCAATTCATTATCAGCAAAACTTTTTTCTATTTCGGGTGAATAGTTTTCGTTACCATCAACAATCAATTTGATTTTTGCATTGGAATTAGTAGATTGAAGCGCATTCGGATTGAAATAATTCAGTCCATTTACTCCCCCAAAAAACAAATTGCCTTTTGAATCTTTATAATAAGCTCCTTCTGAAAATTCTGGTGCCTGCCATCCATGATTTGGATTATAAGAAGTGATTTTAAAATTATTCTTAGTAATAGATGCAATTCCTTTTGTGGTGCTAATCCAAACCTTATCTCCATTATCGATAAGACCATACACCATGTGACTTGGAAGCCCATCAGCCTCTGTAATATTTTTAATTAAACCCTTTTTTTTATTAAAAATACTGACTCCGCCTAAGGAAGCAATCCAAAAATTATCTGTAGTCTTGTCAATCAGGACAGAATAAACGCTATTTCCTAAAATTCCTTGACTTGTTGAAATTTGGTTGATCTTTTTAGTATCTAAATTAAGGACAATTACACCATTATTTTCAGTCGCTAAAATTAAATCCTGCTTGTCTTTTTTAACACATCTGATGTGGTATTTATTTAACGCACTTTGACCTTTAAAGCTTTCAAATTTTTCAGTTACCAAATTAAATTTGGCCACACCTCCCCAACAACCTATCCACAGCTGTTTCTTTCCGTCCTCATAAATAGAATACGATCTATTATTAGGCAGTTCTTTGATTTTTTCAGCTTCATAACAAGTATATTGATCTCCCGATATACGTATGATTCCTTTATATGTTCCCGCCCATATTGTTCCGTCACTAGCCGTAAATAAACTTCTAATTCGTTCCCAATCTGGATTTAAAGCAGATTCCTTAATTCTAAATTTCTCGTAAGAATGACTTTTTTCGTTGTAGCAATAAAGTCCTTTTGTATAATAACCCAACCATGTTTTTCCTTTAGAATCTTTAGTAATAGATCTAATTGTTTCTGTTGGTAAATTTGGATTTTTTATAGGATGAGGAACTATAGTGTTTATTTTTTCTGAGCCTGTATACGCCATACTCAAACCACCATCTTTTTGTCCTAGCCAAATGTTTCCAAAAGTATCAATGTGGAGCGTTTCAATTTCGTTGCTAGTTATGGAATAGGGAAAATATATATCAGAAGTAAAATGTTCAATTGTATTTTTATTAGTAATGATATACAGTCCGTTTTTTCGAGTCGCATACCAAATATTCCCTGATTTATCTCTTAAAGCGTCATTGATTATAAGACTAGGATATTTTCTTAGCAGGATATTTTTCAGACTATTAGTATCTGTTTTTTTTAAAGAATTTAAAGGTATTTCAACAAACGTTTCTTCTTTAAATTCATAATAAGCTGATTTGGTTTGAACTACGATATTTCCTTTTTGAGAAACTTGAATGCTTTGTGGAATTCCTTTGAACTTAAATTTTTCAAATTCACCATTTCCAATATATCGATTTACATCCCCCTCTTTAGTAATAAGCCAGATAAAGCCAAACTTATCCTTAATTAATTTCATGATATAATCACTGGAAATTGTTTTAGGATTATTAAATTGATGCTTGAAAATCTTAAAATTATAACCATCATAATAATTCAATCCATCCCAGGTAGCAATCCAGATTCCGCCGTCTTTGTCATTTTCAATATCAATAACAGAATTATTAGATAGTCCTTGATTGGTTGTGAAATTTTCGAACTTTGTCTGTTGACCAAACGATTGTAATGTGATGAAACATATTACAAAAAACCTTGTAACCATTTGTTTGCTTTTTAACCAACAAGAATACAAACACAAGTTTACTTAAACATAAATTGTGTGTTAAGTTTAAAACAGCTGTGGCTTTAAAGTTAAAAATCTAAATCGTCACTTCTTCAAAGTAATCCATAAAAAAATAGATAAAACTTAAACAGTTACTTAATATTATACGTTGTTTTGAAGATTTTATTTGTCAATTATCTTTTCAAATAGTTAGGGAAATATGTTCTGCTAGACTAGACTCTGGAGAATATGGTTGAACGAAAACAGAAGGACTTACGTTTTTTTCGTAAGTCCTTCTGTTTTTGTTAGAGCTACTTTTAGATACTAAATGACTTTGAAATAGCACCCATAATTATTGTTGTCTACAGTTCGCTCTAGAAGCAAAATATAATCATTAGTAATATTCTTTGTCTCATGTCCCATCTCTAGCAACAAGTCAAAGAATTCATAAACAATTGGAATCAACTTATGATACAGTTCTTCTTTTTTAAATTCTGTTAACTTCCTTGTAAGCAATTATAAAAAAAATTACCTCTTCAATATCAATAATTTGTAATTCTATAAAATTAATTAATTTCAGGAAATATTTTTATTATTTCCTCAAAAATTAATTTGTGACCCTTTTCATTTGGATGATTATTTTGACTCATATAAAAGGAAAGAGCTTCTCCTGCAAGGCAACGATTTTTAAATGCATTATAACTATCAACCAAACCGATTTTATAAAATAAAGCAAGTTCTTTTATTTGATTGGCATGTTTTGCTAAAAGGGAATTATCGCTTAATATATTCTCATTCATATCGGGGGATGGTGTAAACAAAATGATTTTCTTATTATTAGCTAAAGATTCTTCTATCATTTTTACCCAAGCAATTCTAGCTTTTTCTAAACCTATACCTCTGTCATTAAGTGCATAATCGATAAATATTACATCAGGCCTCATAGTTAACACTTCATCCTTAAAGCGAACTTCCCCTTGCTCAGATTGCTCTCCCCCAATAGATGTTGTAATAACATTAATTACAGCGTAGGGAAAACGTTCTTTCAAATAACAAAGTATTAAGTGTGGATAGGACTTCAAAGTATTTACATAAGGGGTATTAAAATAACCACTTGGAACACTATGTCCATGAAAAACGAAATTAATAGTTTTATTATTAGGCCACTTTTTTTCCAAGTCGGAAAGTAAAGGTTTCAGATTCAGATACTCTCTATTTTGTGGGTTTTGTGACCTAACGCTCAGTGCGATAAAAAAGAACACTACAGATAAAAGCACTTTATTTATCATAATTTTACATTTAAAATACATCGTTATCGATTAAACAATCGACAATATTAATTATATTCCCCAACATAAGTAACAATTGATCTTCCGGCTATTTCAAACTTATCACTTTTTACATTACTCCCTTTTTTTAAATTAGAATTTTCTGAAGTAACATACGGAGTTAATTCGTCATTCTTTACTGTAGCTCCATTCAAATTAAGTTTATACGATCTTGTTGTGTTACTATAATTAACAGCTACTATTACAAGCTTCTTTTTAGAAACGTCTTTATAGGCAGTTACCATTACATCTGTAGCAGCCGAAGTAGCATTTTGATTGGGAATTTGAAGACGAATCATTCCTGGACGAACAAAAAGCGAATAATTTCCCAAAGTCCACAACAATTTTGAATCATGATAAAAACCATCATTTTTACAATAATTTGCATCAGCAACAACACTTGTACTAAGTCCATTATTAGTACCATTGTCTAAATACACTAATCCATCTTTATAGTCATATCTACTAAGTGCAGTCCACCATTGCCATGAAGAAGCATTAGCTACTGCAATATCATTATGGATTGTTCTTGCCACAAACAAAGCAGTTTTCATCCCTAAATCTCTTTGATTACCCGCGCCTCCTGGAATTTCTGCAACACCGGGACTTTCCAAGATAGAGTATTCTGTTTGCCAATATTTTAAATTACCCATTTGTTTCACACGAGAATTCAATTTTTCGCGATGGCTAATCATATCATTTATTGGCCAAGAAGTAAAATAACTATGTCCTGAAATCACATTCTTAACATTAGATAGTTGTGCAATATTTGTTGAAGTTGTACCAAAAAAAGCATTTATTTGATTGTCTCTATTTTCGCCATTGACATTTTCATACAAATAATTAATTTGTGCAGCTTCACCAAGAACAATTTCTGTATTTAATGATTTTGCTTTGATTTTGTCCGACAAAAGCTTGGTAAAATCATACATTTCTTGATTTGTTGCTGGTGTTCCTTCTTGACTTGCTTGCCCATCATTTCCTGCCATCCAATCCCACTGTGGTTCATTTACCGGACTTAAGTAATCAAAAGTTATACCTTCATTTTGTTGTAAATTATCGACACAATCAACTAGAAAATCCGCATAATTGGTTAGCATACCTGCTTTGATATTCATGCTATTTCTTTGTCCTGAAAAAGCCTTACCATTTAGAGTCATTTGCACAGGCGGACTAACGGTAAAAGCTAAAAATTTATCTACACCTCGGCTTTTAGCTGCCTGCAAAAACCATCTTTGTCCCGCTTGTTTTGTCCAATCATAAGTGCCATCTGTCTTTTGAAAGCATTCTGCTCTTCTCCATTCATCAGTTATATTACTACCCGATCCCTGCTCCATACTACCAGAACCGATATAAAATCGCCAGATAGAAAGTCCAATCCCTTTTGGATTCCCTGAAGCATCCATTTCTTTACTAAAAAGCAAATCGGCTATGGCATTTCTTTTATCAAGCGGCCAATTTTTTCCTACCATTTGAGTTCGCCAAGCGTCAGAAGCCCCAAAACCATCCATGGTTTGTAACTCTTGATTTAAGTCAATTTTTATTTCTCTCACGTTTGATGCCACAGGAGGTGGAGGTGTATTTACGTCTGTTGAGCAAGAAATAATTAACAAGCTTGTAATAAACAAGCTTGTTAATGCTTTTTTTAATATTTTCATAATTTTAGTAATTTGGGTTTTGTTTGATTACATTTCCACTTCTATCGATTTCAGATTGTGGTATAGGCCAAACCAGATTTTTAGCTATATCAAAATGAATTCCTTTGTCTTGAAGTTCTTTTAAATTAGAAGTTTCATTCTCGTCTGTTGACAAAGTAGTATTATACAGTACAAAGCTTCCTGTGGGCCCCATAAGAGTTGCAATCACTGGTTTATTTGTGTCTGGGTCTATTTGACGCCTAATATCAAATAATCGAAGACCTTCAAAAGCTAATTCCATACGACGTTCTTTCCAAATGGCTTTAAGTATATTATTCCCTGATATTAATCCTTTCTTTGGTGTAAGATTTACTCTATCTCTAATATAATCAACATCATCCATAGCAAGATTAAATTCTTCTAAGTGAAAATTTGCCTCTGCACGGGTTAAATACATTTCGGCCAAACGCAATATTGGTACATTAAGAGGTGCATTTCCATAAGTACTAACAAGGCTTCTACGAGTTGCTATTGGAATATAATATTTACGTATTATACGTCCTGACTTACTTTGTTTTAAATCCCATATATGAGTAGGGTTATTTACCTCATCTCCATAAGCAGCATCCCCATTCTTTGTAATTGTACTACGACGACGGATAACATCATTTTCAGACAAATAACAATTCTCTAAATCGCTAGTAGGTACGCACCAGCCCCAGCCATCCATTACATCAGCAGCGCTAGTACTCGGAAAATTATCTTTTAATTCTCCTCTGGCACCTGTAAAAGTTGACATTATATTACCTAATTGTCTACTTGGTTCACTACTGGTTTGAGACTCTAAAATAGTTTCTACTCCGTTATGATTGTTTACATTCCAAATATTGGAAAAACTCTCTTCTAACGAAAATCCTCCTTCGGTGATTACTTTATCTGCATAATCTCTAGCTTCTTCCCATTTTTCTTGAAACAAGGAAACTCTCGCCAATAGGGCGTAACTTGCCCATTTAGTTGCTCTTCCTTTATCGGCTCCAGTGTAAGATGGTTTTAATAAATCGACTGCTCTCAAAAGATCGTCCTCAATACTGGCATAAACAGCTTCTTTAGTCGCTTTTTCTAATTTTAAATCTCCAGTTCCTAAAGGATTTAAAACCAAAGGTACTCCTCCAAAATTATTCACTAAATCATAATAATTATAGGCACGTAGGAATAATGATTCGCCTAAATATTGTTTTTTTTGGTCATCATTTATAGTAGCTTTTTGAATCCCATCTATTGCAACATTGCAGGCTCCAATATTTTCATAACGTGTTTTAAACAAATCCGAAAGATAGCCCATTCTATTTGGAGTTATCAAATATTGAGCTGCAGGAATAAAACCAGATGCATCTTGTCCAGTGTTTCCCATCCAGGCATCGTCTGTTGCTGTTTCATTTGCAAGTCTACCCGGAATCAATTGATACCAATCGTAGTGTAAAAATGCACGTTTGTATAAATCATTCACAAAAGTCTGACACTCTTCAGCAGTTGAAAAGTAATTATCAAGAGTTTGTGTACCTCGCTCATCGTGAACTATAAAGTCATCACTACATGAGCTTGAAATAATACACAAGGTTATAATTGATAAAAATATTTTTTTCATAATTTTTAAATTAAAATGTTAGATTTAAGCCAAATAAAACTGTTTTTTGAACGGGATAATTCCATCCTCCAAATCCAAAACCAAGTACATCTCCTGCTACCTCAGGTTCTACACCTGAATAATTGGTCAAAGTCAATAAATTTTGACCTGAAACAGAGCATCTAATTTTGTCAAACCCTAATTTATTCTCAATTGTATATCCCAATTGAACATTTTTTAAACGAGCAAATGAACCATCTTCAACATAATAGGATGAAAATTTCGAGAAATTCTGATTATCATCAGTTTGTGATAAACGAGGAATAGAATTAGAAGTTCCTTCGCCATGCCAAGCTAAATCGGACAAACCACTAATCTTATTGGTTCTGGATAAAGCATTATAAAGCTCATTTTTGTTTTGGTTAACAATATCATTACCAATACTGGAATAGATGTTCGCTATAAAATCGAAATTTTTATAGGAACAATTCAAATTCAAACCTATTGTATATTTTGCCCAAGGAGAACCTATTTTAGTTCTATCATCAGCATTAAGAACCCCATCTTCATTTACATCTACAAAACGAACATCACCTGCTTTTGCATAAGGCTGTAATAAATCACCGTTATTATTTGTATGTGCATTTAACTCAACATTATTTTGAAACAAGCCATCTGCTTTGTATCCGTAGAAAAAACCTGGCTCATCGCCTTCAATAGTCAATGTTCTTTCTCCATTTCCAAATAATTGTTCGCCATCAACACTTAACTTGGTCATTTTTACATTTGACTTTGTAAAGTTTAAGTTAGCTCCATAATTGAAATTTCTAATGTTGTTTTTATAAGATAAACTAAATTCCATTCCTTGAGCCGTCATAGATCCAACATTAGACCAAATTCTAGCATCATTTGGATAACCACTATAATTAGGATATGATTTTTGAAACAACATATTTTGGGTTGTTTTTGTATAAAATTCAATAGTTCCAGATAATTTATTTTGGAAAAAACCAAAATCAATACCTGTATTAAAATCCTCTACAGTTTCCCATTTAATGTCTTTATTAGGAACGGCACTTGGATAAGTTGTATTAACCACAAGGTCTCCAAAAGTGTAATAATTTTGTCCTAACTTAGAAAGATAGACACTTGCTGGCAAATTTTGATTTCCTACTTTTCCCCAACCTACTCTAAACTTAAGATCACTTAAAACATCTGAATATTTGGCCATAAAACTCTCGTTTGAAGCTTTCCACGCAAAAGAAGCAGAAGGAAAAGTTGCCCATTTATTATTTGCTAAAAATTTAGAAGACCCATCACGTCTGAATGTAGCAGTCAAATAATATCTACTATCAAAGTTATACGTTAAACGACTTAGGTAAGACATAATTGAATTTGTGTATGAAGTCCCCGAAGTTTGAGGATTTAAAGTTCCTGCATTTATTTCGCGTAATTCTTCACTGTTATTAGGCAGTTTTGATATAGTACCTCTTAAATCTGCACCATTATATTCCTCGGCAGTATTACCAATCATTAAACTAACATTATGTTTATCAGCAAATGTATTGTTATAGGTTGCTGTGTTTTGCAAACTCCATGAACGTGTCAAGTTAGTGTTACGAGAAATATTATTGATCAATAAACTTTCGTGCGCCACATCAATGATAAAATTAGGATTAAAATTATTTGAAAGTGTTGAATTTATCTCATAAGAACCTTGCGAACGAATAATTAAACCTTTTACAGGACTTAATTGAACATATCCATTAGTAGCCAATGAATATTGCTTATTAGTTGAAAAAAAACGTCTAACAGCAGCAACAGGATTAAAAACATAAGTAGGAGATCGGGCATAAATACTGAATTCATTTTCATTACCAGTTAATTGATCTGCTGGTTTATAAATTGGTGTAATGGGATCAATTCTATTAAAATCGGCCCAGTTTCCAGGATTCCCCCAGGATTCGTATCTAGGATTTAATGAAAATCCAGCCGAAACCTTTTTTGAAAATTTATAATCCGATGAAATACGAGAAGTAAATTTTTCCCATCCACCTGTTTCATAAAAAGAATCTTGTTTATAAAAATTCAAGCTTACTGCATAAGTATGATTATCCGTTCCGCCTTGCAAACCAAAGCTGACATTACTCACCGCAACTCTTTCTCTGATACCTGCATTCCACCAATCAGTTGATTTTCCTCGATAACTACTTGGGTCACCAAACTCGGCTGGAAATCCAGATTGAACTGCTGCTGTATTAAATATAGTAGCATACTCCTCTGCATCGGCCATGTTATATGGGTTTTGCATTAATTGAACTCCATAACTTGTATCCAAATTGAATTTAATTGCTCCTGATTTTCCTCTCTTAGTTGTAATTAAAACAACACCATTAGAGGCTCTACTACCATAAATTGCACTTGCCGATGCGTCTTTAAGAATCTCCATACTTTCTATTTCATTTGTATTTAGAAAGTTAATATTGGTTCCCATTGGTATTCCATCAACAACATAAAGTGGATCAGTACTTAAATTAATTGTTGAAATTCCACGAATGAAAACTTTAGGTACTGAACCTGGACCACCACTATTTACAATCTGTACACCAGCTGCTTTTCCTTGTAAAGATTCAGTGGCATTTCCTACTGTCATCGTATTTAATTCTTTTCCTTTTACTGTAGCTATAGAACTGGTTAAATCACTTTTCTTTATAGTAGCAAAACCAACAACTACAATCTCATCTAATATGTTGTCAGAACTTTCAAGAACCACATTAATAGAGGTATTTGCTCCTACTTTAACAGATTTAGTAATAAATCCAAGATATGAAAATTCAATTTCTGATTGCTCATTAGGAACATTAACTGAATAATTACCACTACCATCTGATATTGTTCCCGTTGTTGTTCCTTTTACAACAATATTTACACCTACAAGAGGTTCTTTATTCGAGTCTGAAACAGTACCTTTAATTGTGTTTTGTCCAAAAGACATTACACTAAACAAAAGAGCTGTAAAAAACCATATCGTTTTTAATTTCATCTTAAATTATTTTTAAATTATTTTTTTATCAAAGTAGTTCGCTCTAATTCTGTGTCAAGTGTAAAGATGTAAGTTCCCGCAGCCACACCACTATAATTAGCATTTCCTCCACCTAAATAGGGTGCTACTGCAAATGTGTCTAATCTCCAGAATGGAAACCAACCATTCCCTGTGATGGTCATAGCTACAGCAGATCCATTTAAAGTAATTTCTCTTGTCAATCGATAAGGATTTGTAGGATCAGCAGAAAGTGCTAGAACTGTAGAACTAGGATCCCAACCAGCGTTTACAATTCCATTCCCGCAAATCGTTATAGGCGTTGTACTCAAGTTAATAGGTGCTGAAGTTGGCGTATAAGGCGTAACTGTATAAACTAAATCAATTGGATTGACCGTGATTTCATAATAGCCTTTTGTAGGTAAAACTATCGGATTAGATGTAGTGCTATTTTGCAATGTTCCTGTTGATGACAATCCAAAAGTATGTGGTTCAAAAGAAACATCTTGTCCAAGTAAAAAGATATTTTTATTATTTGAATCAGCATAATATTTAAAAGTAAATACATTTCCAACTTTCTTATGAAAAAGCATTGGTACTCCAAACGCATCATTAGATAAGCTAGAACCAACTGCTAAATCAGTTAAAAACATAGAAGTCAATCCGTCTGCAACAGTAAAAGTAACTTTGGTTGTTTCTTGATTTGGTGTCAAAAAATTATCTTTAACAGTGATTAAAATTTCATACGTTTTAAGATCCGAAGGAATAGAAAATACTTTGTTGTAATTATAGGTTTTCAAACCACCTACCTCAACTACATCATTAATTCCTAATTCTGGACAACTAACTAAGATAGTATCAATTCCTGTATAATCTTCAAGATGAAAACTAATAGGCACTTTTGTATCACTGGTTTTAAAAACTACACTATTATTGACTGGTTTTACATTGGTCAAAGTTGGAGCTACAAAATCACCATCAAGTCTTAGGCTAATATTTTTTGTAACAACATTTTCAGAAAGATCAGTAAGAATTAATTCAATTTGAAAGGTTTCTGTTATTGTTTTATCACTTGGCACTAAAAATTTATAATTAAGATCAAATTCTGTAGTTAAAGGATCTTTAGGAAAAGTAATCACTTTAATTAAATCTAACTCAGGAATTCTAATTTCAATTGTTTTCAGTCCAATATCATCATTCAATGAAGCTTTTATTTCAAATTTTCTATTTGGCCCTCCATAAATTTCATTGGACTGAGTAACTATTTCTGGATTATCCGATGCAGGGAATGCCGGGTCATTATTTTCACAACCTAAAAAGGCAGAAAACACAATCAACAATTGTAATAATTTTAGTTTTTTCATAATTAAATTTGGTTTGGTTAAAAAATAGAGTTAAATGGTTTATTAAAATTTAGATTTCATTTAAAATTTTAGTTAATAAGAGCCCTGCGCTTATATACTAGCTGACTAATCTTGAGATAGATTAGCTATAGTAATAGTAATAGCGTAAATGAACTAGTAACACCCTGTTACTGAAATAGATTTATGACTTGGATTTTATTCTATATACAATTGTATTTTTCTAATAGATACTCGTTGGTTTTTCTGCCGTTTTTTCTTTTTCTTTTTTCAAAATCAATTTTAAAGCATCTGGATTTTTAATGGTATCTGGATTAAATGAGGAACTATTCATGTAATTCAGTATCGAGACTAACATTTGTTTCGCAACTGGACGTTTCTCTAAATCATTTGCCAAATCAAAAGAAGCAAGAACTAGTTTTCCACTTCCGATACTTCCTTCAAAAAGTGAGGCCAATCTTCTATTATTAGCAAAATTATCTACCATTTCAACCAAAGGACTCCCACCATCAATACTATCTACAATTAAAGTTGTTGAATTTACATTCAAATCCCACCATTGCCAATCCGTATTCATATCTGTAGGGAAATCAGCAAAAACTTTGTGTATAGGATTACAAAGTATTCCCATAGTTCCTGCCTGTTTAGGGAAATGAATTGGGCTCCAGAAAACAGGAACAAATTTTCCTTCAATACCTTTTATTTTTTTCCAATCTGGATTTAATAATACTTTTTTTCCAGCGTTTAAAAGTTTGATGGCTTCATCAAGATTTCTGGTATAAACCACTTTTCCATAATCAATAGATTGTTTTTGAGGGTAAACCCAAATGTTCCATTTGTTTGTATAATTTGTCCCTTTCAGATTTACTTTGATGGTTAGTTTTGATGCTTTTGTTATTTTAAGCAAGCTTTCATTTAAATCTAAAATTTTATGATTGTATCCAATTGAAATTGCTGCCTTAGTACTTCCCGAAGCTATTACTGAATCATCATCAGAAATACTCCATTCAATTTCCTGATTATTTAAACTGCTATCGGAATAATTACTTACATCTAAAGAAGCCGTAAAAAATTCATTATTGGTATAAGTTGCTTTAGCAAAACGCATGAGCGGTACTACAGGAGCTGAAAAACTTCTAAATTCATCAGCCGAAATCAGTCCTTTACTGTCCCAGAAAGCGTCCAACAGACCAACTAAGGCCGTTCCCTGACCCGGAAAATCATGCAGATCTAATAATTGAAATCCGCTAATTCCTGCAGTCTTCAAAGCTCTTTCTATTTCTTCTTTGTAAAGAATTACGGCTAATTTCCCCGAAGCTTTCGTAAAATCAGCGGCTTTATGGATTAATCCTTTGCGCTCCAAATCTTCTTTAACCGATTTGAAATTGATGGGTTCTAAAACGCCTGTGTATTTTGAAATTTCATCTATTTTTGGATACACTGCATATTGTCCTATTTCATGTGTAATCAGTGGAACGGTCATCCCTTCCACAGAAGCCACATAATCTTTATTGAATGTTGGTGATTCGCTATTAAAGACTCCTTGCCCGCGCACCCAGCCCTTTTTTGTCCATTGGGTAATGAAGAAATCATCTTCAGGTTCTGGCCAGTCACCATGTCCTTTTTCGAAAGTAAAAGAAGTGGTGGTGTACAAATGCCTTTCGTCTTTTGCTTTTAGACTGTTCATCAATTTAGTCAAAACCGTCATATCGCCCTGTAATTCATTCCCCATTGACCACATACAAAAAGAAGGATGATTACCATACTCGTCAATCATACGCTGTGCTTCGGCGTATAAAAAATCGGTTGTTTTTTGATCCTCACCAATCTTGAGCGTCCAAACTGGCAATTCGACCTGAAGATAAAAACCCATTTCATCTGCAACTTCAAACGCAGCTTTGGGAGGACACCAAGAATGAAAACGTAAATGGTTTAATCCCCAGTTTTTAGCTGTCCCAAAAACTTTTTGCCAGCCTTCTTTGTCCATTGGTGTATATCCTGTAAGCGGGAAGATATCACATTCTAATGTTCCTCTTAAAAAAACAGGCTGACCGTTAATAGTCAAAACCGATCCTTTTTTAGAAAAATTTCTCATTCCAAAATCAACAGATATTTGGGAATTATTTTTTCCAACTTTTAATTCCGCTTTTAATTCGTACAACTCAGGTGAAAACTCACTCCAAAGTTTTACATCTTTGCCCATATCATAATCCACTTCAACCACAGATTGACCTGCGTTAATTTGAATCTTTTTTTCAAGCGTTTCTATTGCAATTTTGTTTTTCTTGTTTACAGCAGTTACGATCAAAACTCCTTTTGCAGCTTTTCTTGTGTTGTTATTTAATGCAAAAGCCAACTTTGCTTTTTTTGCATTTATATCTGATTTTACTTGTACACTAGCTATACGAACAACATCAAACGCTTCAATTTCCATTTTTCCAATAACACCATTCCAAATAATCTGTGTATGATTGGTATAAGCATGTGCCATATTATCTACACTGATATCAAATAGTTTACGATTATCTACCCGAATTGTTATGCGATGCGTTTTTCCTGCAATTAAATACTTAGAGAGGTCAAAATAATGCGGAGCTATAAGACTATTTTGTTCTGTTTCGACTTGTTTACCATCAATCCAAACATTGGTTTTCCAAATAACACGTTCTAATTTTAATAGTAGTTCTTTCCCTTTCCAATTTTTTGGAATTGTTATTTCACGAGAGTACCAAGCAGCTCCTACATAGCTGTTTTTTCGGGTCAAATGGCTCATTTGGAGCTTTTCTAAACTTGGCTTAAGCTTATTTGCAACTCCAAGTCCTGCATCATCTGTAGTTCCTGGTAATTTCATTGGCTGTATAAAACTCCTATTCTGCCAACCCTTTTTTAGTCCAATATCAGCACTGTCTAACTGAACTGTCCAGTCTCCCGCTATATTCATTACCAGCTTATCTTTCGAATCCCAGGAAGAGAGAAATAGTATAAGAAGAACTGATGTTACGATATGTTTGATTTGCATTTTCTAAATTTTATAATTAAAAATCCCTTTAATTAGCAGATAACATTAAGACCAACAAACTTTTCTATTTTCGAAAAGTTTGTTTATTAATATCTAATTGTTTTACTTTTTGATAATATTGCTCCGATTGGGTTTCATTCCCTAATCCACTGTGTCCTAAAGCCATCACGTAATAACAATGCACTTGATTACGAACACTTAAATCATCATCCCAAATTGCTAAATCCGGAAGTGATACCGCAAAATAATCGATTCTGGATTTTTCAAATAAATACTTTTCTCCATGCGCCAATAACTTGTTGAAACGACTACGAGCTTTATCTTCGTCTCCTAATTCGCGCCAAGCTAATCCCTGATAAAATATTTTATCCGGCTGTTGGTCATTATAGAAAAACGCCTGAACAGGCTCTGAGGATCCAAGCGTTGCATGAACAAAATTAGCCTTAGCATTTTCTACATCTCCTAGTCCTTTGTAAGCAAGTCCTTTATAATAAAAAACTTCGTTTTCTTCAGCATTTTTCAATTTACCTTCGCCTAAATTGTGTGGGTAAAACTCTGTTTCTTCCAGCAACTGTAAAGCATTTTCAAAACGGTTTTCTGCAATTGCAATTTTTGCCAGTTCTACTCTACACAATGTATATTGTCCGGTTACTTTTCCTTCACCGCCCTCCCATGGATGGAATTTTCGCTTCGAAATCAGTTCTTTTGCAATAGCATATTTTCGGGTTTGATTATAAAGCGTAATGCGTTCGATACACAAATCATCACGTTCCTCAACTAAATTTGGATATTGATTTAAAACGTCTAATCTAAATTCTGGCGATTTACCGATTTTCTTGTAAAGTTGATCCAACTCCATAAAAATTCTTGAATCTGTTGTGTCTAATGCAAACGCTTTTTCTAACATTTCCTGAGCCTTAGCTTTATCATTTGTCTTATTGAAATACGCAAGTGCTAGGTTTCTTAACAATGTTGGAAAAGTATCATCAATACTATATGACAATTCCCAGCATTTTACTGCATCTTCATATTGACGGAAAGCATACCAGAAATTCCCTAAATAATAAGGTGCTTTAGCGTCGTCCGGATTCCATTTAATGGCATCCTGTAGAATGTTTACTTCTTCAATTCGATTAGGAAAACATTTTTCCGAAGGCTGCAATGAAGCTTTTTTATACCATTCAATTGCCAGATTAGTATTTCCATCTAAAGAAGAAAAATAACCTAAAGCATAATATATCATTGGATATACTTCTTCGGTATCATTAATCGATTCCTGTAATAATTGAGAAGCTTCCTGATACAATCCGGCTCCTGCAAAATCCAATGCGTATTCAATATATCCGTGTGACCACTGACGCATAATCGTGTTCATTTCGTCTAGAACCGCTTGGTCTTTGGTAATCAAATATTTCTCAAAACGGCATCCCATATTGAAACGGTCTATTTTAATCGAATCCTCAATCCACGTTAAAGCTTCTTGATTTCTATCTAATTTTCTTAAAATAGAAGCTTTCAACTGACGTGCTTTATGATTGTGCCAATTGCGAATCAATGACGATTCTACTCTTTCTAAGGCTTCAGTCCATTCTCCTTTTATACTGTCGATTTGTGCCAAAGCATAAAACGCAGCATCCTGCCAAGCGGCATTCCATGTCGATTTAAAAAGTGAATTATAAGCATCATCAAATTTTCCTTGAAGTTTTAAACAATAACCTAAATTGTACAAAGGTTCACCGTCAATTGGATTTGGATTGCGTTCTGTTAAGACCTCAACTGCAGTTTTAAAATAAGCTTCTGCTTTTTCGAATTGACCTCTTCTTAACATCAATAAACCAACTGCATTATTACAGCGAACATCTCTCGAATCTCTGCTTAAAGCTTCAAAATAATAATCAAGTGGATTATAAGTAGCGTGTCTGTATTGCTCTAAATGCAATCCTGTTAAATACAATTGCTCCATTGATGCAATATCTTTTGGATCCAAAGCTGCTTTTGCAGGATCAGGAACAGGTTTTATTTCGGCTTTTTCTTGTTGGTATTGAACCAAAATTTTTCCATTAGCAGTATAAACTGTAAAAACTAAATCCTCTGATTTAATATCTCCAACAGCAACTCTTTTCTTGTATGGATTTACAGGGGAAATAGTAATTTCATCCTGAAACAAAACGGTATTTTCTTTAGATTTTAGTTCAATCTTTAGATTTTTATAAAGACTTGTGGTGTATAAAATTAAATCGGCTTCATTACCCTCCACTTCAATGTTTATTATGGCATCTTTAGTAGCATTTTTAACATAACCCACTTCGGCATAAGGCATAAAATACTGAACCCAGGACTTTTCTTCATAGGCTTGAAGCCAGGAAAAATCGGGCTGATTATCGGTAAAAACTCCTGTCATTAATTCTATATAAGGACCGTCTTTGTCCGTTAGATTTCGATCCCAAGCCAAACCAAAATCACCGTTACCCCATGTCCATTGTTTTTTTCCAGGAGAAACATGATGATTAGCTACGTGTAATAATCCTGCTTGTACATTATCTTCATAACCTCCCACAAAATTATACTTTGATTGCACCGCCATATAGGATGTTGGTACCGGAATATTTTTATATTTAGAAATATCAACACCAGCTGAATAATCTTGTTTGTAATATTCGCCAGTTGCAATGGGAAATTTAGAAACATCTCTTTTTCCGTGGTCAAATACGGCATTTACATCTGGTGGAAATACTGATTTATAGCCATCATTTACTACAACTGCTGGATTCGCCCACCAAAGAAACGTTTGAGGAAACGCAGTACGATTGTATATTTTTACTTTAATTTCGATATAAGCTTTATCAGGATGCAGTGTAAATCCCTGCATTCCTTTAGTTCTAAACATTCGTTCTACTTCATTACACCAAATGGTTTTACTACCATCAGCATTTTCTTCGATACTAAAATCTGTTGGTAAAAAAGTACTCGGACGGTGGTGTTGTGGCCAGTTGAACTCTATCCCTCCAGAAATCCAAGGACCTGTAAGCCCAACTAATGCAGGCTTAATTACTTGATTGTAATACACAAAATGGCGTTGTTTTACTTTATCATACGCCATGTGAACGCGACCGCCTAATTCCGGCAGAATCATTATTTTGATGTATTTGTTTTCTAAAAATACAGCATGATAGGATTTATCAAATTTTTCATCTGATAATTTTTCGACAACTGGATATGGATAAACCGCGCCAGAACTTCCTTGATACACTCGTTTTTCAAGAAATATCGGGTTTTTTTCTTCCTCCCCTATTTGGTAAGTTGGTAACAATATATCTTCTTCCCAAACACGAACTACTCCATCTTCATCAATAGTGGATTGAATTAAATAAGCTGTGATTTTTTCATCTTGAGCGTTTTCGTTTACTAATTCTTCTACAATTGTATTTTTCATTTTATTATAAGCTATTATTTTGTCAATTCATTTTCAATTTCCTCTAAAGACTTTCCTTTGGTTTCAGGTAAATAAATACGTAAGAAAAGATATCCTACAAAACAAACAACTCCGTAAAGCCAGAATGTTCCATAAGCCCCCAAACTATTATTCAATAAAGGGAAAGTATAGGTAAGAATAAAGCAGGCGGTCCATAGAGAAAAAGTAGCAACTCCCATTGCCATGGCTCTAATTTTTACAGGAAATATTTCTGATAAAACAACCCATGTAACAGGTGCCAATGTCATAGCATAACAAGCAATAGCTGCAATTACCAGAAATAAAACAGCTGGGCCAGTTACTGTAAAATAATAGCAAACACCTAAAATTGCATATATACAAGCTAGACCAATGGAACCAAAAAGCATTAAAGCCCTTCTTCCTATTCGGTCAACTAAATACATTCCTACATAAGTAAAAATTAAGTTAGTCAAACCTGTAATAACAATATTGAATAGAATATCTGACACACCATAACCAGCTGCTGAAAATATTTCCTGGGCATAATTGAAAATTACGTTTATTCCGCACCACTGTTGAAAAACAGCGATAAAAACACCCAGCATAAGTATCTTTGGTATTTTACCCTCAAATAACATTTTATAGCTAACTTTTTCTTTAATTGTTCCTAAAGCAGCTTTCAATTCCTTGATTTGTTCTACAGCAAATTCTTCGCCTCCAATTTTAGAAAAGATTGCTGTTGCTTTTTCATATTTGTATTGACTTGCTAGCCATCTTGGACTCTCTGGAATAATTAATATTAAAGCAAAAAAAGCAAACGATGGTATAGCCTCGGCCCAAAACATGATTCTCCAACCAGTTTGTACATTCCAAGAATCTAATAAAATAGTTCCTGAAGCAATTGGTTCTGCAACAAGTAAATTAGTAATTTGTGCAGCCAAAATCCCTAAAACAATGGTAAGCTGATTGATTGAAACATATTTCCCTCTAGAAGCACTTGGTGCAATTTCAGCAATATACATTGGTGAAAGATTAGATGCTATACCAATTCCAACACCACCAACGACTCTCCAAAAAATAAACATTTCAATTGTATTTGCAGCTCCTGTGCCTATAGCAGATATTGTAAAAAGAATCGAAGCTACAACCAATAACGGCTTTCTTCCATAACGATCAGACAAACTTCCTGACACCATCACACCTAACAAACACCCTAAGATGGCACTTCCCATAACCCAACCCTGCATTGAAGGCAAATTTGTAATATTAAAGAAAACTTCATAGAAAGGTTTTGCTCCACCAATTACAACCCAGTCGTAACCAAATAGCAAACCACCCATGGCTGAAACTAATGCAATAAAAAGTAGATAGGAAGAATTATACTTACTCATATATTTAATTTTTAAATTATTTTAACATTGCAAATGTCGCTGCTTCATTTGGCTACAAAAATGTAATATTCATATAAAACATGTATAAAACAACTTTTTAGAGGAGATAATTATTATACTAAAAAAAATAAAAGATATATTTACGATAAATGTATTTTTTAAGTTAATAATAAACATAAAGAACATTACTAATACTAAAGGTATCTAAAAAAAACATTAATTATTAGCTGACAAAAACCTATACTACATCAATGAATTACATAATATGTAAATTACCATTATTGAGCCAAATTTATATTTAACATTATTATTTGTTAAATTTGACTTGTAATGCTTCGGAAAATGAGTTTCGTATTTTTAAAAAAATTATAATTGACATGGATCACATAGCTGATGGTTTTAAAGGTGAAAGAGCAATCGTTGTACCTTATAGCGTGAGGAATTTTCAATCGGAAAATGAATTGACAAAAAATGTATTCGTTACTCATATTGGCTATTATCCGAATGCAAAATATCATTTTAGAAAAAGATCAAAAGGTGCGCTTGAAAACATTCTTATTTACTGTGAAAACGGAAAAGGATTTATAACTCTTGAAAATGAAGAATTTTTCCTTACAAAGAATCAGGCTTTTATTATTCCCGCACACAAAGCGCATAGTTACGAAGCTGAAATTTCAAAACCTTGGAGTATTTACTGGTTACATTTTAAAGGAAATTCAAATTCTTTATACACAACGGTTTCTGGAAAAATTTTAAATCTAGACGACAGCAGATCATTAGACCGATTGAATCTTTTTGAGGAAATTTATCAAAACCTTGAAATGGGTTTTTATCCTGATAACATGGAATATTCTAGTATTTGTTTGCAACATTTTTTAGCCAGCATAAAATATACCGATCAATTTTTAAAAATAAAAACAGCGGATACAGAAGTTTTAGACATAGTACCTATGAGTATTATTTTCATGAAAAATAATTTAACAGCTAAGATCACATTACATGAAATTGCACAACATGTGGGATATTCAAGCTCCTATTTTGGATCTTTGTTTTTAGAAAAAACATCATTTACTCCAATGGAGTATTACAATCAATTGAAAATTCAAAAATCCTGTTCTCTATTACAATTCAGTACTATGAAAATAAAAGAGATAGCTTATTATTTAGGATATTACGATCCTTTCCATTTCTCAAAAACATTTAGACTTGTTATGGAAATATCACCCAGAGAATATCGACTAAGATATAAAAGTCAGGTGTAATTTATGCCTTTGCGGAGCTCTATAAAAATCAAGCACTACGTTTTTTTTTTTAATACCCGCTTAACAATCTTAAATGGTATTAAGTAACAATTTAACTTTTATTTTATTTCATTTCTTTTGTTACTAAAAATTTACTATTGCCAAACCCGTTGGGTGAAATTATCAAAAACGTCAATGGTAGTGTTTTTTGCGTAATGAAATGAAGCAAAAATGTATCGAGAACCGTTTTCTATTCAATATTTTCTCGTTCTCGATACAAATTTTCCGAAAAAACTGTTGCGTTTTCTGAAAATTCACTCGAACTGACGAAAATTTAATATCCAAAAACAATTTCACCAAACGAGTTATTACCAACTATATCCTTTTGTATAATCAATAGGACTATTGATACAGTCTCACTTTATTTAAATTACTTACTTTCACTATAAATCTGAACTATTTTAAAGCAAATAATTTACTTTTGTGTTTTAAATCTTATCGATAATATTTCTTTTACAAAAAAAAATTATATTATTAAAATTGGATTAAAAATATAGTTATGTTCCCTTTAATAATTTGTAAAAATGTTTGAAAATTTCCCTTTTTATCTAGGTATATTAATTGTTATTTTATTGTTGATTATGTTAGCTAATAAAATAAAAGTGGCTTATCCTATACTTTTAGTGTTGGCAGGATTAGTCATTAGTTTTATTCCTGGTGTCCCTGTTATAAATATCGAACCTGAACTCATATTCTTTATTTTTTTACCACCCTTATTATATGAAGCAGCTTGGAAAGTCTCGTGGAAAGAAATGTGGCGTTGGCGACGCATTATTACGAGTTTTGCTTTTGTAGTGGTGTTTTTATCGGCACTTTCCGTAGCATTAGTAGCTAATTATATTATTCCTGGATTTTCATTAGCATTAGGTTTTTTATTAGGCGGAATTGTATCACCTCCCGATGCGGTAAGCGCTGGAGCGATTTTAAAATTTGTTAAAGTTCCAAAATCAATTTCATCAATATTAGAAGGTGAAAGTTTATTGAATGACGCTTCATCATTAATTATTTTTAGATTTGCAATGATTGCCGTTGCCACTGAACAGTTTTTATTTTATAAAGCTGCCGCAAGTTTTAGCTGGATGATTATAGGTGGCGTTACAATAGGTTTATTCATTGGATGGATTTTCATGAAAGTCCACCAATACATGCCAACTGATTCTAATATTGATATTGTTCTATCCTTGCTTACTCCTTATGTTATATATCTGGCAGCCGAGGAAGTACACAGTTCTGGTGTACTAGCGGTGGTATGTGGCGGTTTACTTTTAGCTAATAATAGGCATCGTTTTCTTACCAGTAAATCACGTTTGCAGGGAATAAATGTTTGGGAAAGTTTTTGCTTTATTTTAAACGGATTGGTTTTTATGCTCATCGGATTGGATTTACCACAAATTACCAAAGGACTTGAAGAAGCAAATATTAGCATTACAACAGCAGTGGGTTATGGCGTGTTAATAACAATTGTTTTGATGGTAAGTAGAATTTTATCTTCTTATGGTGCAGTAATAATTACTTCGATTACTAGAAAGTTCATTACTGGTACTGAAAACAGAAATCCTGGTATTCAAACCCCTTTTATACTTGGATGGACCGGAATGAGAGGTGTTGTTTCATTGGCAGCAGCATTATCTATACCTGTTTTTTTGAATAATGGTAATGGATTTCCACAACGAAATCTAATCTTATTTATAACTTTTATTGTTATTCTTTTAACTTTACTAATTCAGGGATTAACACTGCCTTATTTTATTAAAAAAATTAAATTTACCACTATTGATGATTCTTTGTCTCGTGAAGAAGTGTATAATAACATAAGACAAGAATTAGCGGAATTTGCTGTAAATTATCTGAAAACGAATTATAATGAACAAGTCGAAAATAGTTCTGCTTTACAACATCTTATTCTAAAATGGGAACAGCATAGTAATGGAATCTACGACGAATCAATTGCTATAGAACTTAAAGATATTTATCTAGATTTGTTAAATAAACAAAGACAATGGCTTACAAATAAAAATAAAGAAGATCAAAGTTTAGACGAATCAATCATTAGAAGGCAGATGCACTATTTAGACATTGAAGAAGAAAAATTGCGATATTTATAAAACAGTTTAGAAATATCAAAAAATTAAATTTCATTTTTTTACATCTGCTGTAGCGAACACTAGTTTTTTCAGTCCTCACTACAAAATAGACACCATAATAATCAACGGATTAGATATTCTAATCCGTTTTTTTATGCCTAAAAATGAGATTTTCAATTCCATTTTCTACATACGAAAAAATTAAAACCACAGGAATTAATCTATTTACAAAAAAATATTCATAATAACCTCTAAAAGGATATACTACTAAAAACCAACATCTTGAAAACCAGCATTTATGGATTGCTAAAAAGAAAGTTTTTTCTTTAATTATTTAAAAAAAACGTCTTTTAATCGATTATTTATACTTTTAATCGATTAAATAACTAAGATACTTGTATTTTTGTACGATACAAGAAAGCCCGATTGCTTCTCTATGATTGAGTTTAAAAACTGGCTTTTCCTTACAATAAACACAATAGTTCTAATATCAATATATACTATGGAAGAACTTTACTTAAAAAAAACAAAGAAAAATAGCCTTTACTTACTAATTCTGTTGGTAATATTGGTAGTTCCTAATTGGTTAGTAGCTCAAACAGTTACGTCTCCACAAGTTAATTTTACACAAAGGACTGCAGCAGCTTCTCCAGCAAAAACAGTCTATAATATTAAAGGAGATTTTACCCTGTTAGGAAATACAAACCTCACACTAGACAGTTATGGAGACAATCTTAACAATGAGGGAAGACTAATGAAATACGTTGATATAGATGGTGACAGTAATACCTTAAATTCATCTATGGCAACTATGGAACTCTCTAATGGAGGAGAAAATAGTGCTAATCAAGATTGCTCTACCATAATTTTTGCTGGACTGTACTGGACAGGGAAATCTGATGATGCTAATGAAACTTTCCTTGCAAATAAAAGAATATCTCACTCGCAAACTACTCCAAACGCCTCTTATACACTAACTGTAAGCAGAGGAGGCTCTTCCAGTAATTATTATCCCATTTATACTTTCTCTGGATATTCACACACCTATGCTTTTAGCTTTACAAATGCAACAACAGGATCATCAATAGTAACCCTTAGTATCGACAGCGGAGCGGCCGTTAACATTCCTGTTACATACAATAATCTTGGAATAGCAACATTTAGCACTCCTTACACATCAAATTCAGCTTATGGGCCAACGTTTAGTATTACTAGTTTAGTAAGAGATATTTCCAAAACGTTATCTTTAGCTAATTATCAATCTAGTAGTTCTGCAGGTATTGTCTTGTCTCCATCAAAAAACTACGATAAAAAAACAATTTCACTAAAAGGGCCTGGAGCAGCTTCATACACTACAGTCACAGCCAATTCAAATGTTTATTTCCCCGGAACATCATACGGTGGGATATTTGTTGGTTACCAAGAAGTTACCGATTATGTAAAAACTCACGGTCCTGGCGCCTACACCGTAGCCGATATTGCTTTAGTAGAAGGAACTAATGGATCAAGTGCCCAAAATCCAGGATTCGCTGGGGGTTGGACTATGGTGGTTATTTACGAGAATCCAGTAATGAAAAGTCGTGCGGTAACTCTATATGATGGTTATGCATACGTAAATGGACAACGCAGTGGTGGTGGCGAATTTGGAAACATCCCTGTTTCAGGATTTACAACAGTTGATTCAGGACAGGTAAATATGAAGCTGGGTGTGATGGCTGCAGAAGGAGATGTTGCAACAAATTCAGGAAGCGATTATCTTGCAGTTCAAAAACTAAATGCAGACCCTAATACTTATAATACTACCAATTATTTAACGTTAAGTCATGCTGGCAACACCACAACTAACTTCTTCAATTCTTCTATATTTCCTCAACCAGCGGCTGGAACGAGCAACCCTATCTTAAAGAACAATACAGGAGTTGATTTTAGTATGTTTACCATTCCAAATGCAGGAAACACAGTTATAGGCAACAATCAAACCTCAACCACATTTAGATTTGGTTCTACTTTTGAAGTTTACACTATTTTTGGATTTGCCATGTCAGTAGATGCCTATGTTCCAAATCCGAAAGGTTTAATTAGTGTGAATTCTATTAACAATATTACTAATCCTACTGTGCTAAACGCATTACCAGGGCAAGCCATAAATTATTCTCTCGATATTACCAATGAGGGAACGGAAGCAACAAACAATACTATTGTTTCTATCCCTATACCAGCAACTGCACTTTTTAATACAGGAGCAAATATTATTTATAATACCTACCACGGTTTTATCCCTAGTGAAGCCCCTAGTTATGATTCAAATACAAATAGTATCGTCTGGAATTTAGGAACTTTACCCGTAACAGCTGGTCATCCTGAATACATTTATGCCGACATAAGCTTTGAACTTAATGTTACAACAGATTGCTCCATCATATTAAATGCTGGTTGTAATCCCGAAGTAGCTCTGGAAACAGGTGCGATATCAGGTACAGGTGCGACATCAGGATCTGCATTTACCAACTATTTTTTCCAAGGATACGATAACAGTACTTGTCAATTACCGATTGATGGCGCTATCAAAGTAGCCATAGACGCTAGTTCCTGTTTATCATCATTAGCCGGTCCCAACCAAACCACTTCTTGTGGAGGAGAATTTGTAACACTGAATGCCTCAACTGGAGCAACTGGTACCTGGTCAATTGTAAACGGTCCCGCAGGAGGAGGGGAAATTTTCTCGAATAATACCAGTCCAAGTTCAACGTTTTATAGTCCAAATGTTGGTGTGTATACCTTGAGATGGACCACTAGTTGCAACACAACAGACGATGTTTTAGTTACATTAGAACTTTGCAACGTAGTCAATTTTGATGGTGTTGATGACCACATCAATTTCAAAAACAAATTTAATTTAGAGAGTGGAAATTTTAGTATTGAAGCTTGGGTAAAATCTAATGCTGTAAATGGTAACACGCAAACCATACTTTCTAAACACCTTAGCCCTACCGCTGCTAATGGCTATGACTTAAGAATAGTAAACAATTTCGTTTCATTTTACTGGAACAACAATGCTATAACTGCTACACATAGTATTGATACTGACAGATGGTATCATATTGCACTGACTTTTGACGGTACTACTTATACATTATATATTGATGGTATAGTAGAAAAAACTACTTCGGGTATAAACCCAACATCAAACAGTGTCGATTTTATTTTAGGCGCAATGAGTCAAAATACAGATACTCCGTATAATTATTTCAATGGCTGGATGGACGAACTCCGCATTTGGAACGTGGCTTTAACTGAAGATCAAATTCGAAAAATGATGAATCAGGAAATCATTAATGATGGAAGCAACAATGTAAGAGGAGTCATTATTCCAAAAAACATTAGTAGCTTGAATTGGTCTAATTTATCTGGATATTTCCAAATGAATAATGCTAGTGACGTTAATAATGGTTACTTAATCGATAAATCAGGTAATGCTGTCAATGGAAAATTAAAAGGGATTTACCTTCCAGAACCAGATACTGCTCCTATACCATACACCACAAGAATTGATGGGGAATGGGAAACAGATGAAACCTGGACACATCATGATGTTTGGGATCCTCCTTACAGTTTAGGAATTGACAACATTACAGCCATCGAATGGAATATTGTTGAAACCTCACATAATATTACTTCTATAGGTAATAAAACCGTTTTAGGATTATTAGTTAATAGTAACACAATTAGCGCTAACAATAATTCCAAAATAGAAATTTCTAGCTATTTGAAACTTGATGGGAAAATAGATTTAGTCGGGAAATCACAATTAATTCAAACACTGGATAGTGATTTAGACGTAAATAGTTCTGGTGCTATAGAACGTGACCAACAGGGACAATCTAATTTATTCAATTACAATTACTGGAGTGCTCCTGTTGGCGCCATAAGTACTATTTCCAACAACGTAAATTATACTGTTGGAAGCGTAATGAAAGATGGTACTACAACTACTCCAAGAAACATTCAATGGATTGGAGGATACAATGGCTCCCCTACAAGTCCTATAAGTGCGGCACGTTATTGGCTTTTTAAATTTGACAATTATGCTAATGCTTACGCAAATTGGGTACAAATGAATGAAAATTCAGGAGTAAGAGTAGGACAAGGTTTCACTATGAAAGGTAGTGGAGCTGCCACAGCTACTCAAAACTACACCTTTGTAGGAAAACCAAACAATGGATTAATCACCTCTAATTCTGTAAGTGCTAATCAATTATTATTAGCCGGAAACCCATACCCGTCTTCTCTGGACAGTTATACTTTTATTAATGACAACCAAAATTCAATAAACGGAACTATCTATTTATGGGAACATTATGCTACTAATAATACTCATATATTAAGAGACTATCAAGGTGGTTATGCTACTCGAAATCTAACAGGAGGTATTGCTCCATCATCTGCCAATGTAGATTTTATAAGCAAACAAGGAACTCCTTCAAGAGGTATTCCTAACCGATTTATTCCAGTTGGACAAGCATTCTTTTTAGTTGGTAAAACAGATGGAGGAGGCACAATTATTTATAATAACAGTCAAAGAGCTTTCCACAAAGAAGATGATGCAGTGAATTCTAATGTATTATATAGAATTACTTCTCAAACAAAAGAACTTTGGCAAAACAACAACAACGACATAGTAGAGGAAGAAAATCATAAAAAAATTAGATTAGGATTTAACTCTCACAATGATTACCATAGACAAATACTTTTAGGTTTTATAGACGGAAAAGCTACTGACGAAATAGATTTTGGTTATGATGCTCATAATATGGATAATTTCCCTAATGATATGTTTTTCTTAATTGGAGGAAATCATTTTGTTATTCAGGGAGTAGGCGCTTTCGACAAAAATGCCTCATATCCAATTGTTGTAAAAACAAGTGCCGAAGGAATTGTAAAATTCATGATCGATGAAATAGAAAACTTTGATACTAATCAAGCTATTTATATTTTTGATAGTGAAACCAATACCTATCATAATATCCGAAATAGTACATACGAAGTAAACCTAATTACGGGAATAAACACAACACGATTTTCTTTACGTTTTTATAATCCAGCAGATGCTCCAATTGAACCAGAAATTCCTGTAGAAGAACCAGAAATCAAAGATGGTATTGATATTATACACATTCAAAAATCTAACAATATCAATATCAACAATCATAATATTAATAGTAGTATTACAATGGTAAGACTTTATAATAGTTCTGGAGTTGAAATTGAAAATTGGAAAATTCAAGAAAACAGAAACCAGGCTAATATACAAGTACACATTAAAAAAACAAAATTAGGAGTGTATATTGTAAAAGTGGAAACCACAGCCGGAGTATTTACAAAAAAGCTAATCATACAGTAAATGAATAAAATCTATATTTAATCTTTTTTGGAATTATTAAACAAGAAGGAAGTTTTAAAGTCGAAAATTCAAAAGGCTCAAAACCATTAAAATTCCTGTATGTATATAATTTTATTCCAAATTATAAACTGACATTGTATTCATTTCATAACTTTAAAATAACTAAATCATCCCAAATTGATAATTCAATCACTTTTGGGATGATTTTTTTTAATCAACATACTCTTCTGTTTTTCAATAAATTAGTATAGTAAAATATAAATTACTTATTAAATTTTTCAAAAAATAATAAGTAAGAAATTGATACTGTAGTTTTTATTTCTACATTTGCATTATTTTTATTTATTCTAAATAGACTGAATAGATTAAACCAAAATAAAAAAGCACTATCTAATCGAAAAACAATATAATAATGAAGAAAAATCTATTTGTTTCCCTTGCCCTGGCTACTACTTTCCTAGCAGTAGCACAACAAAAAAATTCGCTGTTAGAACAATCTTTTTGGAAATCATCTCCTGATGTTACTGCACTTAAAACAGAAATTGCAAAAGGAAATAATCCTTCAGCCAGCAACCAAATGGCTTTTGACGCCGTAGTTTATGCCATTAATAATGAGGCTCCAAATGAAACTATCAAATTTTTATTGGAACAACATGGAAATACTATTAGCAAATTAACCCATGACAACCGTATTTATTTGCATTGGGCAGCGAGCAAAGGAAATCTGGAAATTGTAAACTATTTAATTGCAAAAGGTGCTGACATCAATTTTGAAGACAGTCACGGAACTACACCTATAACATTTGCAATCAACGCAGGTCAAAAAAATACAGCTATTTATGATGCTTTTTTTAAAGCAGGATTAGATATTAAGAAAAAGTACAAAGATGGTGCTAGCCTTTTGCTTTTGTCGATTGCAAATGACAAAGATTTAAGTTTAACTAATTATTTTATTGCTAAAGGTCTGTCATTAAAAGACACGGATAACAATGGTAATACAGCATTTAATTACGCTGCAAGAACAGGAAATATTGAGTTTTTAAAAACACTTTTACAAAAAGGAGTAAAACCTACGGATAATGCAATTATAATTGCTGCACAAGGTTCTCGCCGTGAAGCAAATACAATTGAAGTTTACCAATATTTAGTAGATGATTTAAAATTAAAACCAACTGTAGTTTCTGCGGATGGAGAAACCGTTTTACACAGTTTAGTACGCAAAACCAATCAAACTGAAATTATCAATTACTTCATAAGCAAAGGAGTTGATGTTAACAAAGCAGATAATGATGGAAATACTGCTTTAATTAACGCAGCCTCTGCAAGAGATACTGAAGTCTTAGAATTATTACTTTCAAAAGTGAAAGACGTGAATGTTCAAAATGCAAAAGGCGAATCAGCTTTGTCTATAGCAGTCCAATCTGGGAGTCCTAAAACAGTGGAACTTTTATTGAGCAAAAAAGCAAATATCAATGTTTTAGACAAAGACAATAACAACTTAGGTTATTACTTAATCCAATCGTATCGTCCACAAATGATGGGAGGACGTGGTCCTGAATCTAGCAATAATGCTCCTAAAGAAGACCCATTTACAGCAAAAATAAAATTATTGCAAGAAAACGGACTAAACTTAGCACAAACTCAAAAAGACGGAAACAACTTGTATCACTTTGCTGTCTTGAAAAACGATCTGACTTTACTACAAAAAATTGCCAATCTAAATATTGACATCAATACTAAAAATAAAGACGGATTAACTGCATTGCATAAAGCTATCATGATTGCAAAAAATGATTCGATAATAAAATATTTATTATCCATTGGTGCTAAAAAAGATATTAAAACTGACTTTGACGAAAGCGCTTATGACTTAGCTAAAGAAAACGAAACCTTAACTCAAAACAACATTTCTGTTGAAATTTTAAAATAACAAAATGAAATCTATTATTAAAACAGCCTTAGCAGGCGCATTCATCTTCCTTATTTCTTTTCAGGCTACAGCACAAAGTAGTAAATACAAATGCATGCTTCAAATGTCTAATTATGTTGGGGAAGGTGCTTATGTAGTAGTCTCTTTAGTAAATGCTAAAGGCGATTATGAAAAAACACTTTACGTGATGGGAGACGACAAAAAATGGTATAACAGTTTGAAAGAATGGCATAAATTCAACTCTAAAAAACCAAACAATATTAGCGCTATCACTGGTGCCTCAGTTACTGGTGGAGACCGAAGCATGACAACAATTGAAATTGATGATTCTAAAATTAATAAAGGTTACAAATTGCGTTTTGAATCGGCGGTTGAAAATCAAAAATACCATGTTTCTGATGTAGAAATCCCTCTTACCACAGCTGGGATTGCAGCAAAATCTGAAGGAAAAGGATACATCCGCTACGTACGATTAAGCAAAATTTAAAGTATAGCTAAATGACTCTTTCTTTTTGGCGGTACTCACACCTCGCTTTAGCGGTAATTTCTGCTGCATTCTTAATTATTGCATCCGTAACAGGTACTATACTTGCCGTAGATGCCATACAGCAGAAAATACCTGCCCATCGGGTGGAAAATTTCGATGCTATAACTTTGGGGCAAACCCTGCCTACACTCCGAAAAAGCTATCCCGAAATAACCGAATTAAGTATCGACCACAATCAGTTTGTAACCCTACAAGCGATTGACAATGATGGAAACGACATTAATGCTTACATAGATCCTACAACAGCGAAAATCATTGGTACACCAACTAAAAAAAGCGATTTTATTAATTGGAATATCAGCCTACACCGTTCTTTATTTCTACATGAAACAGGACGCATTTTTATAGGAATTAATTCTTTTTTATTAGTATTAATTGCTATTTCGGGTTTTGCACTTGTTATCAATAGACAGAGAGGTTTACGCAACTTCTTCGCTAAAATTATCAAAGAATATTTTGCACAATACTACCACGTTTTATTAGGCCGCTTGGCATTAATTCCCATCTTGATTATAGCGCTTTCGGGAACTTATTTGTCAATGGATCGTTTTCATCTTTTCGAAAATGAAAATGAAAACCAAACCGAAAATCCAACAACAACTGAGACTAAAAAAACATTCGATTTAAAAAATACTCCTTTAGCGAATGTTACTAAAATAGAATTCCCTTTTTCAGACGATCCTGAAGAGTATTACATCTTTGAATTAAAAGACCGAAAAATAGAAGTCGATCAATATTCGAATGCGATTGTTTCCGAAGAAGAATTCCCAACCACAAAACTCCTATCCGATTTAAGTTTGGACTTGCACACCGGAAGAGCCAATAGTATCTGGGCGTTTATCCTTGGGTTAGCTTCATTGAACATCCTGTTTTTTATCTATTCCGGATTTGCTATGACCTTTAAAAGAAGAGCAAGCCGTATTAAAAACAAATTCAAAGCGGAAGAAAGCAAATACATTTTATTAGTGGGTTCAGAAAACGGAAGTTCGCTTCGTTTTGCCAATGCAATACTCAAACAATTAAATGATCAAGGTAAAAAAACACACCTTGCTCAATTAAATAATTACACCAGCTATCCAGAAGCAGAACATTTACTGATTTTTACCTCAACTTACGGTTTAGGCGATGCACCTTCTAATGCGAGTAAGTTTGTAACTCTTTTAGAGAAAAATTCGCAACAACAACCAATTAATTATTCTGTAATTGGTTTTGGTTCCAAATCCTATCCAGATTTTTGTGGTTATGCTAAAGAAGTTGATGCTCTTTTAGAAACTAAAATCTGGGCAAATCGCTTGTTAGATTTGCAAACCGTAAACGATAAATCAGCCGAAGAATTTGTCAATTGGGTACAATTATGGTGTACCAAAACGGGAATTTTATTGAGCACTACTCCATCGGTTTACAATCATATTCCAAAAGGATTACAACAATTAATGGTTTTAGACAAAACTACTATATCCGAAACTGACCAAACCTTTTTATTGACTTTAAGAGCCGGAATAAGAAGCAAATTCACATCGGGAGATCTCCTGGCCATTTATCCAGCTAATGATAATCGGGAACGTTTGTACTCTATTGGAAAAAGAAATGGGAACCTTCAATTAGCCGTAAAATTACATCCTAGCGGTTTAGGTTCTGGATATTTATACAATTTAAAAGCAGGAGATACTATTAAGTCGCAAATTATCAATAACTATGCTTTTCATTTTCCAAAAAAAGCAAGTCAGGTCGCTCTAATTTCTAATGGAACAGGTATTGCTCCTTTTCTGGGAATGATTGCACAAAACAAGAAAAAAACCGACATTCATTTGTATGCTGGCTTTCGCCAAGAAACGGAAATCACAATACATTATCAAAAATTTGCCTCAGAGATGATGCAAAAACAATATTTAACACAATTCCATTTGGCTTATTCTCGCGCAGCCAATCATCATTATGTGATGGATTTAATCCAAATTGACGCTGATTTCTATGCTCAACTATTAAAAAACGGTGGCATAATCATGATTTGTGGGGCATTGGCCATGCAATTTGATGTCGAAAAAATACTGGACATTATTTGTATTGTTAAAAACAATACAACCCTTTCCGAATACAAAGCCAAAGGACAAATCCTGACCGATTGTTATTAATACTATTTTATAAAATTTATCTTCTCGAATGAAAACCAAATACTTATCCATAATAAGCTTTTTCACTTTTTTGCTATTTGGTTTGTCCTGTCATTCGCAAGTTTTACGAAAAAGAACAACAATGCTTATGGGCGGTCGTTTTGATATTAATATTGTAGCTCAGGATTCTCTTTCTGCCGAACAAAATATTGACATCATCATTGGCGAGATTGACCGTATTGAACACCTCATCTCCGATTGGAAACCCACATCTCAAGTTTCAGAAGTCAACCAAAATGCGGGAATTCGGCCTGTAAAAGTAGACCGCGAAGTTTTTAAATTGACTCAAAGAGCGCTTCATTTTTCTGAAATTACCAATGGTGCTTTTGATATTAGCTTTGCTGCAATGGATCGAATTTGGAAATTTGATGGTTCCATGACCGAAATGCCAACACCAGAAGCAATTAAAAAATCAGTGGAAAAAGTAGGTTATAAAAATATTATTCTGGACAGTATCAATTCGACTATTTTCCTGAAATTAAAAGGAATGAAAATTGGATTCGGTGCACTTGGCGAAGGTTATGCCACCCACAAATGCCAACAAATGATGCTTGCCAGAGGAATCCAGTCTGGAATTATAAACGCTACAGGCGATATGAGTGTTTGGGGAACACAACCCGACGGAAAACCCTGGAATATTGGTATTACAAATCCTTTTGATCCGAGCCAAATTTTAGCAACTATTGCTTTAAAACAAGGCGCTGTGACTACTTCTGGCTCTTATGAAAAATTTGTTGTCTTTAACGGGAAACGCTATTCTCACATTATCAATCCAACTACAGGTTATCCTTCAACGGGATTGTGTAGCGTAACTGTTTTTGGTCCTAATGCTGAAACAGCGAATGGTTTTAGTACATCGGCTATGGTTTTAGGTAAAAAAGAAGCGATAGAACTTTTAAAGAAATATCCTGAGTATTATTTTATCATGATTACCGATTCTGGAAAAATGATAAAATCTAAAAACTTCCCCAAACATCAATTAAAAAAATACAAAAACTAGAAATTGTTTTTTTACGACTTTAATTTAATAGTCCATTCAAAATCCATTTCAGAAACCCGCTCCCCTTTTTCATTTGTTCCAATAGATTTTAACCAAAAAGTTTGTCCTTCGCCAGTGGCTATTGTGTTCTGGATTGCTCTTTCTATTTGATTTTTATTTTGGCATTCAAATGTAATTCTTCCTGTAGCTTTTTTAGTAAAACTACTTTTATTATTAGCAACAAGCATTGCAATATTTCGATTTGATTTTTGAATATGAAACATCACTAAAGCTCCTGTTGTTAATTCGGCTGCCATGGCTTGTACAGCAAAATACATGGAATTAAATGGATTTTGATTAATCCATCGGTGTTTTACGGATACTATACATTGATCAAAAACGATTTGTTTTACCCTTACTCCGCAAAGGAATGCCGAAGGTAATTTGAATAATAAAAAACGATTCAGTTTTGCTGCTGTAAGTATCATAGCCTTGGTTTTGAACTAATATACAACTTATTTTATAATTCTGCTCGAATTCAAAATAGTTAATATTTTGTTAATATTTAGTACTTTGTAATACACAATACCTGCTTTAGGATATATATTTGCATAAGAAATTACTATATACTATAAAATATGGAAACCAAAAACGAAAAAACAATAGCAGCTTTAACGCATTTAAGTGCATTATCACAGTACTTTATCCCTTTTGGGAATTTTATTTTTCCTATAATCATTTGGAGTAGTAAAAAAGACAAATCGGAATTTATTGATACAAACGGAAAGCATGTAATCAACTTTCAGCTTAGTTTATTACTTTATTCGATTGTACTTATTCTTATTGCTGTTCCTACTTTTATCACGGTAGTTTTTAGCAATATGAATTGGAATGAACTAATAAACGATCACGATTTCTTTTGGGAAGGCATTAACATGGCTGATAATATTGGTTTAATGACCTTAGGAATCGTTTCAGTATTATTAGTTATTTTATTAAAAATAGTTGAATTTTTCTTAATTATAATTGGAACTATAAATGCTTCCAATGGAAAAGAATACAAATATCCTGTAACGATTAACTTTATTAAGTAAACAAAAAATCATGAACATTGAAAACACAAAAGCCCAGATGCGTAAAGGTGTTCTCGAGTTTTGCATCTTATCAGTCTTAAAAGAAAAAGATGCCTATACATCCGAAATATTAGAGACATTAAAAAACGCAAAATTATTAGTCGTCGAAGGCACTATTTATCCCTTACTAACGCGACTAAAAAACGACGGACTACTAACTTATCGTTGGGAAGAATCTACCTCGGGACCACCAAGAAAATATTATGGTCTAACCGAAATTGGTCAAACTTTCCTGAACGAACTCAATGGCACTTGGACTGAATTATCCAATGCCGTAAACCTAATCACAAACCAAAACACAGAGTCATGAACAAAACGGTAAACATAAACCTAGGCGGTATGTTTTTTCATATAGACGAAGACGCATACCAAAAATTATCACGCTACTTTGACGCTATAAAACGTTCGCTTACCAATTCTTCTGGTCAAGACGAAATCATTAAAGATATCGAAATGAGGATTGCTGAGTTGTTGAACGAAAAACAAAAAAGCGACAAACACGTAGTAGGTTTAAAAGATGTAGACGAAGTTATTGCTGTAATGGGACAACCCGAAGATTACATCATTGAAGATGAACCAAAAACTTTTGAAAATCAATACCAACAAAACACTAGAGTTAAATCTAGAAAACTATATCGTGATACTGAAAACGGCATGATTGGTGGCGTTCTATCTGGTTTAGGACATTATTTTGGAGTTGACAAAGTATGGCTTAGAGTATTTTTACTATTAATGGTATTTGTTTTTGGATCTGGAGTTTTGGCATATATTATTTTATGGGTAGTTATGCCCGAAGCCAAAACAACAGCTGAAAAACTTGAAATGTATGGCGAGCCCGTAAATATTTCAAATATCGAAAAAAAAGTGAGGCAAGAATTTGAAACTGTTTCTGAAAAAATTAAAAATGTTGATTATGACAAATATGGTAACCAAATTAAACGCGGAGCCAACAAAGCTGGAAATTCATTAGGGAATTTTATTCTGAGTATTTTTGGAATCATAGCCAAGTTTCTTGGAGTTTTGTTAATTATCACTGGTTTAACTACATTGGTATTTTTATTAATTGGCGTTTTCACTTTGGGAACCAATACCTTTATTGATTTTCCATGGCAAGGATTTATAGAAACAGGTAATTTTACCGATTATCCTATCTGGTCTTTTGGTTTATTGATGTTTTTTGCCATTGGAATTCCGTTCTTTTTCCTGACTTTATTAGGATTTAAGTTATTAGCTCCAAATACAAAATCGATTGGTGCTATTGCAAAATATACTTTAGTAGCGCTTTGGATTATTGCCATTACTTTAGTAACATTCTTAGGAATACAACAAGCTTCAGCCTTTGCAACCGAAGGCCGAACTGTTAAAAAAGAAACACTAAATATTGCTTTAAATGACACTTTGCTAATAAAATTCAAACACAATGATTATTTTTCGAAAGACATTCATGACCGTTCCGAATTTAAAATCACAACTGATTCAACTAATAATGATATCATTTACTCGAACGAGGTGCGTTTTCGAATAAAAAAATCGAACGAAAATTATTCTTACATCCAAATTGAAAAAGAAGCCAAAGGAAAATCATTTTCGGAAGCCAGAGAAAAAGCAGAACAAATTCGTTACCAATATAAAATAATTGGAAACCAATTGGTTTTTGACAATTACTTACTGACGGAATTAAAGAATAAATTTAGAAATCAAGAAGTTGAAATTACCTTATTTCTAATCGAAGGAACGCTTTTTAAAGTAGATGATAGTGTTCATCATTACGACCGATCTGACAATGACTTTTTTAATATAGATCATGATACTGATGAACCATTGTACAAAGTAGGTTATTCTAAAGTTTCCTGCTTAAATTGTTTTGATAATACGATTATCAATCAAGACACTAACACGGAATCAGTAATTATCAACAAAGATGGAATTACAATAACAAAAGACAGTGTAAATAGTCTTCCAATATTAAAAGTGGATAAAAATGGTATTATTATTAAAACCAATTAGTCATGCAAAAAACTAAATTCAATACATTTATTTTATTCTCTTTAATAATACTATTATTTGCTTCGTGTATCAATTATGAAAGAACCGAAACCGTAAAGACCGTAAAATCTTCAGGAAATATAACTCAAGAATCTCGGTATTTTGACGAAGATTTCAATAAAATTAATGTGAGTTGCGGGATTAATGTAGTTATTGAACAGTCTACTAATACTGAAGTTACTGTAATTACCGATGAAGACTTTCAGCAGAAAATAAAAACCAAAGTAGAAAATGGTACTTTGTATATTTCAAATACTACAAGCAAAACTACTTTTTCAATATTTGGATACAAACGTACCAAGATTCATGATGCAGCTACTAAAAAAGTCATTATTAAATTACCTATAATAAAAGAATTAGAAGCAAATTCGGCATCAAAAATTGAAAACAAAGGAATTTTAAGAGGAAATAGTATCGCGCTAAAATCATCAAGCGCAAGTGAAATAAAACTAAACTTAGAATACGAAAAAATAGATGCCGAATCCAGCAGCGCAAGTAAAATTGACCTGGAGGGATTGGCAATCGATTTTAATGCATACGCATCAAGTGCCAGTAAAATAGAGGCTGATGATTTATTAGTCAACACTGCAACAGCGGAATCATCAAGTGCATCAAAAATAAGTATTCATCCTAGTGTAAGTTTAAAAGCAAATGCCAATAGTGCAGGAGAAATTAAATACAAAAAGATTCCTAAGCAAATTGAAAAAACAATTAATTCAGGAGGAAACATTAAACAAGATTAACAAAAAGTCCCGTTAAAAAACCAGAAATCGCCCATTAATAATAGGCGATTTCTTTATATTTGTAGGTAATCTAAATGAATATGAAAAAAATCAGCATCCTACTCTTAGTCTTTTTATCTACAAACGTTATTTTAGCTCAGAAAAAAGAAAAAATAAGTGGTTCCAAAAGCGTAACCACAAAGCAAAAAAATATTGGCAATTTTAACGCAATTGAAGTCGAAGACAACTTTGAAGTTTCCTTAGAAAGAGGTGAATTTCCAGAAATAAAAATTGAAGCCGACGACAATCTTATGGACATTATTGATATTGAGGTTACCGATGGGACATTGCATCTTTCAACCTCAAAAAAAGTTCAAAAAAGCAAAGCCTTAAAGATAAAAATAACCTACACATCCGATTTGAATACTGTGACATCAAAAAATGATGCCGTCATTAAAGCAATTCAAGAAATCCAAACCGATAATCTTATCATTAAAACTTTTGACGATTCTAAGGTGTTAATGAATGCCAATACAAAGAGTTTTGTTTTACAAGCCGATGGCAATTCAGAAGTTGAATTGAATTTAAAAAGCGAAAAAACTGAAATAGAACTCTCTAAAGACGCCGAATTAAAATCCTTGATTACAACTAATGATTTAGCCTTAGATATGTATCAAAAAACAAAAGCCAAAATTGAAGGAACAGTAAATACAGCTGTCATAAGATTAGAGAATAATGCCGAACTTGACGCTTCTAAATTAGAAATAAACACTATAGAATTAACCACTGAAGGAGATAGTAAAAGCAGTGTAAATGCTAAAAAAGACATCATTATCAGCGCTAACGAAAAATCAGAAATAGATTTATATGGCGATGCTAAAATTGAAATGAATAAATTTGCCGATAAAGCAAAATTATCTAAAAAATAATTTTTAGATAAAAACAATCAAAAAAGAGAGGCTGTTTCAAACATCATGAAACAGCCTCTCTTTTATTTAAAACAATTGCTAATTTATTTCGCAGCTAAATATCTTTCTGCATCAAGAGCGGCCATACAACCTGTACCAGCAGCTGTAATTGCCTGACGATACACGTGATCAGCAGCATCACCCGCAACAAAAACGCCTTCAATATTAGTTTTAGAAGTTCCTGGAGTATTGATAATATAACCTGTTTCGTCTAAATTTAAAAAGTCTTTAAAAATATCAGTATTGGGTTTATGACCAATAGCCACAAAGAAACCAGTTGCTGGAATATCATAAGTTTCATTATTGGTTTTATTCAAAACTTTAATAGCTTCCACTACTTGATTATCTCCTAAAACTTCAACCGTATCATGATTTAATAAAATTTCGATATTCTCCGTTTTACGCACGCGTTCTTCCATAATTTTAGAAGCTCTAAATTTCTCGCTTCTTACTAACATGGTTACTTTTTTACAAAGTTTTGATAAATAATGAGCTTCTTCACAGGCTGAATCTCCTGCACCTACAATGACTACTTCTTGATTTCTATAAAAGAATCCGTCACAAACGGCACAAGCCGAAACACCACCACCCATTTTTAAATAATGCTGTTCTGATGGTAATCCTAAATATTTAGCTGAAGCACCAGTAGAAATAATAACCGTTTCACAGTGTAATTCAATAGTATCATTAATCCAAACTTTATGGATATCACCAGAAAAATCAACTTTTGTAGCCCATCCATCACGAATGTCAGCACCAAAACGCTCTGCTTGTTTTTGCAACTGAATCATCATTTCCGGACCAGTAACTCCATCAACATATCCTGGAAAATTTTCTACTTCATTAGTTGTAGTCAACTGACCACCAGGTTGCATTCCTTGGTATAAAATTGGATGCATATTAGCTCTTGCCGCATAAATTGCCGCAGTATAACCCGCAGGACCTGAACCTATAATAAGACATTTTATTTTTTCGATTGTATCAGACATAATAATTAAGGTTTAATTTTATAAACAGCACAAAAGTAAGTTTTTATTATTGGAAAATGAGTCTAGAATAATCAGTTTTTATTATCCTAACATAGACAAATAAAAACATGATTATCCTTCGATAGGTACCAAGTCTTTTTTTACCAATGATTTCAAAGATTTTATACAATTGATAAAGAAATCTATATTAATCTTTTTGAGCTGTGGCTAATTTTATTTTTATTAATTCTGTATCGCTATTTCAAAACGGGATATTATAAATAAAAAAAACCTTCTTGGTTTACAAGAAGGTTTTTGTCGGGGTGGCAGAGTTTATTCCGAAAAACGGAAATTCGAACCTGCGGCCTTCCCGTTTTCAAAACGGGACGCAATAACCGTTCTAAGCTGAAATCAATTCAATTATCCTTACTCTACTCTTCCATTTCTTAATCTCTTGCTCTCGCAAAATTGCTTCTTTCTTATTCTCATAAGATTCACAATAAACTATTTCCCAATCTTTTGCCCTTCCTGTAAAACCGCTATGTAAACATAAATGACGACGCAATCTGTCCTCCAATAACATTGAGGTAGAACCGATATAATAAGTATCGATGGTTTTCGAGTATAATATATAAACGTAAAACATAATTACTACAAATAAAAAAACCTTCTTGGTTTACAAGAAGGTTTTTGTCGGGGTGGCAGGATTCGAACCTGCGGCCTCCTGCTCCCAAAGCAGGCGCGATAACCGGGCTACGCTACACCCCGTAACGCGGCTGCAAATATACAACTCTTTTTTGCTTTTACAAACTATTCTTAAAAATAAAATATCAATTGAAAAAATAGCCTAAAAGCAAACGAAAATTCCTCAAAAGACAACAAATCAAGCTTTAACAAATGTTAACAAAATAGATTTTCAGAAACGATAATAAATTGTATTTTTACCGTTCAAAATTATACAAAATAAATGGGCAAAATCATTGCGATTGCTAATCAAAAAGGAGGCGTTGGAAAAACTACAACATCTGTAAATCTAGCTGCTTCACTAGGTGTTTTAGAAAAAAAAGTATTATTAATCGATGCTGATCCTCAAGCTAATGCCAGTTCTGGATTAGGTATTGACGTGGAAAGTGTAGAAATTGGTACCTACCAAATTCTGGAGCATAGCAATACCCCAAAAGAAGCTATTGTAAAATGTTCAGCACCTAATGTAGATGTTATCCCTGCTCACATTGATCTTGTGGCTATCGAAATCGAATTGGTAGACAAGGAAAACAGAGAATACATGCTTAAAAAAGCTTTAGAAAGTGTAAAAGACGATTATGATTTCATCATTATTGACTGCGCCCCTTCTTTAGGTTTATTAACACTAAACGCTTTAACGGCTGCCGACTCTGTGGTTATTCCAATCCAATGTGAATATTTTGCACTGGAAGGTCTTGGTAAATTACTGAATACGATAAAAAGCATTCAAAAAATCCACAATCCGGACTTAGACATCGAAGGTTTATTATTGACGATGTACGATTCTAGATTGCGTTTATCGAACCAAGTGGTGGAAGAAGTACAAAAACATTTTAACGATATGGTTTTTGAAACAATCATTCAAAGAAATGTGAAGCTAAGTGAAGCACCAAGTTTTGGCGAAAGTATCATCAACTATGACGCTACGAGCAAAGGGGCAACCAATTATTTACACCTTGCTCAAGAAATTATAAAGAAAAACATCCAATAGTTTTATGACAAAAGCAATAAAAAAACAAGCCTTAGGAAGAGGTTTATCTGCTTTATTAAAAGACCCAGAAAACGATATCAAATCGGTTGAGGACAAAAATGCAGACAAGGTTGTTGGAAATATTATTGAGCTTGAAATTGAAGCTATTGAAATCAACCCTTTTCAGCCTAGAAGCAATTTTAACGAAGAATCTTTAAAGGAATTAGCTACTTCCATCAAAGAACTAGGTGTAATTCAGCCTATTACTGTTCGGAAATTAGATTTTAACAAATACCAATTAATTTCTGGAGAACGTCGTTTGCGTGCTTCAAAATTAATAGGTCTTGAAACCGTTCCAGCTTACATTCGAATTGCAAACGACAACGAATCGCTAGTAATGGCATTGGTTGAAAATATTCAACGTCATGACTTAGATCCTATCGAGATAGCTCTTTCTTACCAACGTTTGATGGATGAAATCCAACTGACTCAAGAGCAAATGAGCGAGCGCGTAGGAAAAAAACGTTCTACAATTGCTAACTATTTACGCCTTTTAAAACTAGACCCGATTATCCAAACTGGAATTCGCGACGGTTTTATCAGTATGGGACATGGTAGAGCTATCATTAACATTGAAGATTTAGACGCACAAACTGATATTTATCAAAAAATTGTAAGTCAAAATCTTTCTGTTCGCGATACCGAAGCTTTGGTAAAAAACTATCAGGAAAGTTTAAAACCAAAACCAGCTGCAAAAGCTAAAACAGCTTCTTTTGATATTGACGAAAGCCAGAAAAAAGTTTTTAATTCTTATTTTGGAAACAAAGTAGATATTAAAATAGCAACTAATGGAAAAGGAAAAATTACTATTCCATTCCAATCTGAAGAAGATTTTAATCGAATTATGGAACTAATTAAGGGATAGTGAACAAAATTATTTCCATAGCACTATTTCTTTTTATCTTAAGCACTACTGTTACATTGGCACAAAAAAAAGCCGAATCAGAAGTAGTTGTTAAGGATACTTTAAAATCGATAGACATTGATCCTCTAACACCAGCTAAGGCAGCCTTTTACTCGGCGGTTTTACCAGGTTTAGGTCAGGCTTATAATAAAAGGTATTGGAAAATCCCATTGGTTTATGGTGCCATTGGAACTAGTCTTTATTTTTATTTAGACAGTAATAAAAAATACCATGAATTTAGAGATGCGTACAAACGAAGATTAGAAGGATATACTGACGACGAATTTTCTTTTTTAGACAATAGCCGATTGATTGCGGGGCAAAAATTCTACCAACGTAATCGCGATTTATCCTCTTTATTTGTTGTAGGTTTTTATGTTTTAAACATTATTGATGCCAATGTTGATGCGGCATTAATGCAGTTTAACGTAGACGATCGACTGTCTGTAAAACCGACACTTTATCAGAACAATATCAATTTTAAAACAAATGTAGGGCTAAGCCTTAACTATAACTTTTAATCGAATACAAAAGAATTGATGCATTCAATATCTTTTTAATTTAAATAATACACAAATGAAAATTGCGCTTTTAGGATACGGAAAAATGGGTCAGGTAATTGAAAGAATTGCTTTAGAAAGAGGTCACGAAATTGTTTTGAAAAAAGATGAATTCAACACCTACGACGGACTTTCAAATGCTGATGTTGCTATTGATTTTAGTGTTCCTACGGCAGCCGTTGATAATATTTCTGCTAGTTTTAACAACAATGTTCCTGTAGTTTCAGGGACTACGGGATGGTTAGACCGCTACGACGAAATGATTGCTTTGTGCAAAGAAAAAAACGGTGGTTTTATTTCAAGTTCCAACTTTAGTTTAGGAGTGAATTTATTTTTTGGTCTAAACGAATATTTAGCTAAAATGATGGCTAACATCGATGGTTACAAAGTAACTATGGAAGAAATTCACCATATCCATAAATTGGATGCTCCTAGTGGAACAGCAATTTCATTGGCTCAAGGTGTTATCGAAAACAGTAACTATAGCAACTGGACACTTGAAAACGCAACAGAAAACGATATCCTTATCGAAGCAGTTCGTACAGGTGAAGTTCCAGGTACACACACTGTAACTTATGATTCTGGCATTGACAGTATCGAAATCAAACATACTGCTCACAATCGTGAAGGATTTGCTTTAGGCGCTGTAATTGCTGCCGAATGGTTAGCAGGAAAACAAGGCATCTTTAGTATGAGAGATGTGCTTAATATTCAATAATCAAACCAAAATTAACTTTAATTAAAAAGAACTATGACACTATATCAATGGTTTGTATTCTTCCTTTTTATTCAAATTGTTCACTTTTTAGGAACATGGAAACTATATGAAGCGGCTGGAAGAAAAAAATGGGAAGCGGCAATACCTGTATATAATGCTATTGTCCTGATGAAAATTATTAGTCGACCTACTTGGTGGACTTTATTGCTTTTTATCCCAATTATCAACTTGATTATGTTTCCAGTTATTTGGGTAGAAACCTTAAGAACTTTTGGAAAACGCAGTCAACTAGATACTATTTTAGGAATTGTAACTTTCGGATTGTACATCTATTACGTTAATTACACACAAAAATTAGAGTATACTAAAGAAAGAAGTTTACACCCTAAAAACAAAACTGGAGACACTATAAGCTCTTTGTTGTTTGCTATTATTGTAGCCACATTAGTGCATACCTATTTTGTACAACCTTATACTATTCCAACTTCTTCATTAGAAAAATCGCTGTTAGTTGGTGATTTTCTATTTGTTAGTAAAGTAAATTATGGAGCTAGAGTTCCTATGACAACCGTAGCTTTACCGATGGTTCATGACTCGATTCCAATGACAAAAAGAAAATCATATTTAAGCTGGCCACTATTGCCTTACTTAAGATTACCTGGGATTGAAGATCACATTAAACGCACAGACATTGTTGTCTTTAACTGGCCTGTTGATACCGTACATTACTTTTTTGAAGCTAAAGGAAAACCGGGTGTAATCAAGCCTATTGACAAAAAATCAAATTATGTAAAACGTTGTTTAGGTATTCCTGGAGACAGTTTAGCTATAAAAGACGGAATTGTATACATCAATGGAGAAGTTTTGCAACTCCCTGAGCGTGCTAAACCTCAATTTTCTTATGCCATAGGAATAGACACAAAAAATCCTCCTGTAGATTTAGAAAATCTATTAAGAGAAATGGATGTTACTGATGGCGTAGGTTTTAAAAGCGAATTGAGAGACACTCTTTATTTTAGAGCTTTAACTGCCGTAGGAGCTGAAAGATTAAAAAACACAGCTGGAATAACATCTGTAAAAAGAGAAATTTCCAAAAGTGTTGAGCAAAATATTTTCCCTAATATCAATAAATGGAATCAAGATAATTTTGGCCCCATTTATATCCCCCAAAAAGGCAAAACGGTAGCCCTTACATTAGAAAGTTTACCATTTTACCAAAGAATCATTACGGATTACGAAACTGATGACAACGGCACCAAAAACGATCTAAAAGTAACTGGAAACGAAATTAGATTAAATGGAAAAGTAATTAACAGCTACACTTTTAAGCAAAATTACTACTGGATGATGGGTGATAATCGCCATAATTCAGAAGATAGCCGTTACTGGGGTTATGTTCCAGAAGATCACATTGTGGGGAAACCTGTGTTTATCTGGATGAGTTGGGACACTAATGGGAAAGGATTGAACAAAGTGCGTTGGGATAGAGTATTCACAACTGTAAGTGGCGAAGGTCAACCGCAATCTTATTTCAAAATTTTCTTGATTTTATTAGCAGCGTTTTTCGTTGGTGAGTATTTTTGGAAAAAGAGAAAAGAGAAGAATAGTTAATTTGACTATTTGTGGATTTGTGGATTTGTGGATTTGATTATTGGATAGTTTATGGTAAATATTCTTATTTTTACAAATTAATTACTAAAAAAATCAATCATAAGATCTTAAAGCAAATATACAAATCCACAAATAACCAAAACTATGTATACATTTTCTTTTGAAAAATTAGAAGTTTGGATTGAAGCCAAAGATTTTTCTAAAATGATATATCAAATAACCACAAAATTTCCTGAAACCGAAAAATATGGTTTAATCTCTCAACTACGTCGTGCATCGATTTCAATAGCCTCAAATATTGCCGAGGACAATGCCAGAAAGACCTTTAGAGATAAAGCACATTTTTCAACAATTGCTTTTGAATCTTCCGTTGAAGTACTAAATCAATTAATCATCTCCTACGAATTGAATTTTATCTCCGAAATAGATTATTTGAACTTGAGAAAACATTTGGAAAGTATAACCAACAAACTTAATTCTTTAAGAAATTATCAATTAGAGAAGTCTGAAAACAAATAACCAAATCCTCAAATCAACAAATGAAAACCTTATTACACCCTTCTTATTTCCCATCGATTAGTCATTTTGTTGCTATACTGCAATCAGAAAGTATCGTATTTGAAATGGAAGACAATTTCCAAAAACAAACCAATAGAAACCGAACTTACATTTATAGTCCAAACGGAATTCAACTCTTAAATATTCCGATCAAACATTCGAAAACAAGCCATCAAAAGACTAAGGACATCCAAATAGAAAATGATTTTGACTGGCAGAAACAACATTTTAAATCTCTGGAAGCAGCTTACAGAAGCTCTCCTTTCTTTGAATTCTTCGAAGATGATTTTATTCCTTTTTTCGAAAAAAAACATCAATTTTTAATGGATTTGAATTTTGAATCATTAGAAATCATATCAAAATGCATGCGAATGAAATTAGATTATGAGAAGACAACTGAATATTTTCACGAAGTAGATGCTAATGCAGTTCTTGATTTAAGAACTTTGGTTGATGGAAAAAAAGACCAATCTCAATTCGAAAGCTACACTCAAGTTTTTGATGATAAACACGGATTTTTAAGCAATTTGAGCGTTTTGGATTTGTTGTTTAACGAAGGAAAATACGCTTTGGATTATTTGAAAATACAGCAACTGATTATCAAATAATTCCGAGCGATTGGGTTGCATTATTACAATGATAATTGTGACCTGCTTTTTTACCTCAAAAGCTGTTTGAATATTGCTCTTGCCAACAAAACATCTCGCCACTTTACTTCCGCTAGATATGCCATATATGACTCAACATTGTGGAAGAATCTACTAAATTCAATGTTATTTTGAACTGTAAATAACTCATATTTCTTATTTCAAAGGCAACATTTACAGAAATAATCTGGATGACATAACAAATTTAAATATCTGGTTCTACTGGATATTTTTGAAAATTTATTTTTTTTATACAATCTTCAGCCTCTATCTATCACCCTATAAAGTGTCCCTACTCTCGTGTTGAGACTCCTGCGGACTGACAAATAGCCTTATATTTTATTCTTTTAGTTGAATCTTGTTTTCACACAAACCCTGTAGAACCTAAAAAAAATAACATTCACAACATTTTAAGAAAAATCATTAAAAAAATATATATTTAGAGCTTAATGGTTATTTTTTTATTATTAATTTTTTTTTTACTTAATTTCACACCATATAAACAACTAAACCAATTTTTTATGAAAAAAATTTACCAAATCAATTTTTTAAAATGTGTGATGTTTGCACTTATTTTAATGTCTGTAAACACGATTACGGCACAATATTCTAATCAAGTTACCTTTTCAGGAACCAGATTTGCTGTCCGAATCAACGGAGTTGACTCTGGCACAGAAAGCAGTCTTGGGACAGCCATTAACCGATGTATTGGTACAGGAAACCGTACGGTTCACATTTTGGCGGGTGGAACAATAAATCAACAAATCAATTTGCAACCAGGATTGATTTTGGATTGTCACAGTGTAACCTTTAACAAAACACATACTGGTGTGGGTTTCTTTAGAGATGGAGCAGGGCCAATTACTATTAAAGACATGAATTTAAATAACAATACCAATTTTGGTATTCGTACTAGTCGTGCCAGTAATGTAACCATTACAAATGTAAGAATTAGCGGAGGTGGCATTGGTATTAGAATCGATAGCCATCCAAGTCGTCCATACGAAGCACAAAATATAGTAAGAACCATAGCAGTAAATAATTGTAGTTTATTGAACACATCTGGTCATGGATTGGAAACTTATGGTGTAGATGGATTTACACTTAACACAATCACTACTAATAATAATGGCGAGTGTGGTGTATTATTGAATAGAACATTTAATGGTAGATTAGGAACTGTAAATGCATTCAGATCTGGTAATGGAACTGGTTACGCAGGTTTACGTTTAGCAAATGATTGTGACAATATTGTTACACAAAACTTGATTGCAAATGAATGTGGTAGAGGCTACTTTGTGCTTACAGGTAGTAAGAACAGTACGCTTAACAACTGTAGAATTACCAATGGAACAGGTGTTGGAATCTGGCTGGAAAATGTTGTCAACTGTAGAGTTTTGGCGGGCTGTACTAACGATGGTATTGCAGTTACTGGATCTGGTAGTTCCGCTGCTGGTGTTAGTCAGGTAAATTGTTCTGCAAGCAGATTTGCAGAACCTACTAAAAACATGGACATACAAGCAATTGATACTGAAAATGCAGAAGTATTAACGAACAGTAATCAACTATCTTTGGAGGTATCTCCAAACCCAACAACTGGAGAGTTTACAATTTCATTACCAGACAGTTTCCAATCCGATACAACGGTAAATATTTACAACGTAACAGGAAGTATTGTAAAACAAGAAGTACATAATACACAAAACATATCTATAAATATTGCCGATTTACCAAAAGGAATATACGTATTGAGTGTTACTAATTCGAAGAGTGAAATTATTAAAAAAATCATTAAGAATTAGGAATTTATAACAATTAACAAATTAAAAGGCAACTCTAAAAGTTGCCTTTTCTATTTATACATCTTAAATTATCAAAATCAATATCAAATAAAAATGTTTGGTTTGATATATCTATAAGAATACTATTAGGAGAACATCAAACATAAATCAGGTATTAAAAAAGCATATTTTAGTTCATGATGGTTCATGGAAATGATGCTTCAGCAATACAAATTTATTGAAGGATCTTTTCGAGAAGAAAGCTTCAAAAACTCACCAATCCTTTACAAAATAAATAAATGCTTTCTTTTACTCCATAGAAAGTCTAGCCATAATTGGATAATGATCTGAATTATCAAATTCTGGAAAAGTCTCAAACTTTTTAACCATCATCAGTTTATCGGCAAAAATGTAGTCAATTCGAGCTGGATAATATTTAAATCGGTAGGTTTGTCCAAAACCTTGTCCCGCTTCTTCAAAAGCATCTTTTGAACTCCCTTTGATAATGCGATATACATAAGAAAAAGCACTGTTATTCATATCTCCGCAAATAATTACAGGATATTTACATTCTTTGATATTCTCGTTTAAAATCTCCGCTTGCTGCTGTTGTTGCTTAAAAGCTTTACTTATTCGAATAAACATCATTTGCGATTTTTCTTTGTTAATCACGTCAATATTTTCAGAAATCTCATTTACATCTGGCGAAATTTTTATGGATTGCAAATGCATGTTATACACTCTAATAATATCCTTCCCTTTCTTAATATCTGCAAAAACGACATTGCTATCCGAATTGGGAAAAACAATTTTACCTTGTTCTATAATCGGAAATTTAGAAAAAATAGCTTGTCCTGTTTTTATCTGTTTCCCATCAATAAAAATAGTACGATGAGGAAACACTTTTAAGTCAAGATGAGCCGAACTAGAATATTCCTGAACACATAAAATATCCGGATTTTTATCATTGATAAATTCTAAAATGGACTCTGGAACGTCTGATTTGTCCTGCCATTTAAACAAATTAAACAAACGAACATTGTAACTCATTACCACAAAGTCTTTATCGCTTTCAGGATATTCTTTAGTCGAAAACTTGTAAAATTTATTAATAAAAGTAATTCCCATTAAAAGAACCAAGCCAGACAACATCATTCTTTTTTTAAATTGGATGGCCCAAAACACAAAAAAAAGACTGTTTAAAATTAAAAATAAAGGCATAACCAAAGTCAACACCGACAAGAAAGGAAAAATCTTGGGTGCCAAAAAAGGCAACACATACGCGATAAAAGTGACGACTATGAGAATAATGTTTAAGAAAAACATTCCTTTATTGAACCACGAAAGATTTTTCATTCTATTTTATTTATGCTAAAGTAAAACTAGAAAACTTTAAACAATTATTTTCCTGATTTGAATAAAAAATCCTTTTCCTCTTTTGTTAAACTATCATAACCCGATTGACTGATTTTATCTAAAATTTCATCAATTTGCTGTTGCGCTTTATCCTTTGTTACAATTCTAGAAGACGTTCTCTTTTCAACTGGTTTTGAATAATTTCTATGTACTTTTTTAAAGGGTGTTGATGGCGATTTTCTAAAACTATTGGCAAAAAAATCAATAATTTTAGTAATTACAATACTCATATCTGTACCATTTTGTAATGCTTTTATGTAGAAAAGCCCAAAAAAAGCACCTGCTAAATGCGAAATATGCCCACCCATATTACCTAAACGAAGTTGTACCAAATCTAGTATAAGCAACACCGCAGTTAAATGCCATAATTTTACATTTCCTATTAATAACAAACGTACTTGCATTAAAGGCTGATAAGCCGTAACAGCAACTAAAACTGCCATAATTGCTCCCGAAGCTCCCACAATAGCCGAATTGATATTTAGAAAATAATAACTGGCAACAAATACAGCACCAGCAAAAATCCCGCCCAAAACATACAGTCCAAAAAGTTGTTTTTGAGTAAAAAAAGTTAAAAACAATTGGCTGGAAAAATTAAGAACCAGCAAATTGAAAAGAATATGAAAAAAGTCAAAATGAAAGAAAGAATAACTAAGTATTGACCAGGGTTTCCATAAAAAGTCGGATGGATTAGATGATAAGCTAACGTACTGCAATAAATTTACATTCACACTAAACAACCCAAGTAGACCTGGAAGAACAAAGGAAATCAAAAAGAAAGCAATATTCCAATAGATCAATCTTTGAGCTACTCCTCCTTGTTTGTATTGTAATTTTAAGTCGTCTAAAATATTCATTTAGCTTATTTTCTTAGGTTGATTCTTTTTCTACAATTAATTCCAACGGTTGTCATTAAACTGGTTTTTCTTCCAATACCACATAATCAGGAAACCAAATAAAGCACCGCCTACGTGAGCAAAATGAGCAATTCCGCTTGATCCCCCAAAAATGGACTGTCCTGAAACTCCTAAATATAAATCTATCAAAACTAATCCGGGAACAAAATATTTTGCCTTTATTGGCACTGGAATAAACATTAAAGCCAACTCTGCATTAGGAAACATAAATGCAAAAGCAACTACAACTCCATATATCGCACCAGAAGCACCAACAACCGTTCCTGCAAAAGCGCTAATGAAGTTTTGATATTCTGATGGTGTTAAAATAGCTTGCCATTGTGTATTAATTTTACCTTCATTCAATAATTGTAAAATCTCTGATTTTCGAAAACCATTTTCCCCTAAAATACTTACAGCATCATTAAAATAATAATAGTTAATTCCGGTATGCAATAAAGCTGCTCCTAAACCACAAGAAATGTAGAAAAAAAGGAACTTTTTTCCTCCCCAAAAATGTTCCAATGCTGAACCAAAAGAATACAAAGCAAACATATTAAAGAAAATATGCATAAATCCGCCATGCATAAACATGTGAGAAATAATTTGCCAACCATGAAAGGCTTGGTTCTCTGGAAAATACATGGCTAACATTTGGTAAGCCGGATCACCCACAGCTAATGTTCCAATAAAGAAAAGAACATTAATTATCAATAATTGCTTTACCGTTTCGGTTACATTCATCATAGTGCAAATTTTTTATCTATATCTTCCACACGCATTGTAATGAAAGTTGGTTTTTGAAAAGGAGAAACGTTAGGATCTTTGCAGGCAAAAAGTCCGTTTACTAAATTTTCCTGTTCTTTTATGGTTAAACTTATTCCTGTTTTTACAGCCAAACTTTTTGCCATCGACTTGGCAATAGTATCATTTTGACTAAAACTATTCTCTGGGATTCCATCATGCAAATCACTCAATAACTGTTCTAAAACCATCGAAATTTCACTTTCAGTAACATTCACTGGAATTCCGGAAATCACTACATGATCGTCGTTAGTTTCTTCGAAGACAAATCCGGTATTAACTAGCGAAAGCTTCAACTCATCAATTAATTCCATTTCGCTTGACGAAAAATACAAATTCAACGGAAACAACAATTGTTGACTCGATGCTTGATGTACCGTCATATTCGTCAAAAATTGTTCGTACAAAACCCGCTGATGTGCGCGTTGCTGATCCACAATAACCATTCCTGATTTAATAGGCGAAACAATATATTTTTTATGAATTTGATAGACATTCTGAACCACATGTTCTACTTCTTCGTCATTAAATAATGAACCCGTAACTTCTTCGCTTTCAAATGAAAATTCGGTACTTTCGGTTGTAAAATCAGCTTCTTGCTTTAAACCCACATACAAACTCTCCCAGTTAGCCGTAGCAGCTGGTTTCTTGTAGCTTGAACCAGAGCCAGCATAATGCTTGTTGACTTTATCATCCGAAAATGGATTAAAAGTACTATCGACCTGAATGGTAGGCACTGCTCCCTCCAAATCTTTATAATGATAAGGTGTATCCAAATTAGCATCTCTTTCGAAATCCAAAACCGGTGCCACATTAAACTGTCCTAAACTGTGTTTTATCGAAGCTCTTAAAATAGCATACAATGCACTTTCGTCATCAAACTTGATTTCAGTTTTCGTAGGATGAATATTAATATCGATAGAATTAGGTGGAACTGATAAATACAAAAAATAACTCGGTTGCGCTCCATCTTTTAAAATTCCGTCATAAGCAGCCATCACCGCATGATGCAAATAACCACTTTTTATAAATCGGTCATTGACAAAGAAAAACTGTTCGCCTCTATTTTTTTTAGCAAATTCAGGTTTGCTAACAAATCCCTGAATGGTTACAATTTCGGTTTCTTCCTGAACGGGAACCAATTTTTCATTGGTTTTCCCCGAAAAAACATTCACCACACGTTGTCTTAATGTCGAACTGGGTAAATTGAACATTTCGCTGCCATTGTGGTAAAAAGTAAAATGAATATTAGCATGCGCCAAAGCCACACGTTGAAATTCATCAACAATATGTCGGTATTCCACCGTGTCCGATTTCAGGAAATTACGTCGGGCGGGAATATTAAAAAACAAATTTTTAACCGCAAACGAAGTTCCTTTAGGCAACACAGCTGATTCCTGAGAAATAAATTTACTTCCTTCGATAACAATTTGCGTTCCTAATTCTTCTTGATCTTGCTTGGTTTTCATTTCCACATGAGCAATCGCAGCAATAGAAGCCAAAGCTTCTCCACGGAAACCCTTGGTATGCAATGTAAACAAATCTTCGGCATGACGAATCTTAGAAGTCGCGTGACGCTCAAAACACAAACGTGCATCGGTAACATTCATTCCTTTTCCATTGTCAATCACCTGAACCAATGATTTTCCAGCATCTTTTATAATCAACTTGATATCCGTTGCATTAGCATCGACTGCATTTTCAAGCAATTCTTTGACCACCGAAGCAGGTCTTTGAACGACTTCTCCAGCAGCAATTTGGTTAGCAACATGATCAGGAAGTAATTGGATTATACTCGACATTTTTTTAGGATTCAGTTTTCAGTAATTAGTACTCAGAAAATAACCAAGCCCAGCAAATTTAATAAATTTCTAGCGTCTTTTAGGTTATCTTAAGTCATAAATAAAACAAAAAACCTATACCATTTGGCCAGAATAGTATAGGTTTCATTTTGAATTATTTAGTTTTTATTCTTTTAATTCCAAAGGCGTTCCTTCTTCTAATTGTATTGCTCCGGAAGTCAACAAATTCTGACTTGGATATTCATGCGTTAATGAAGCCTGCTGACGAATGTAAGCCATTTTTATAGCTGCAATAGCTGCTTCAGTTCCTTTATTTCCATGAATTCCTCCACTTCTGTCAATGGATTGCTGCATCGTATTATCGGTCAGGACACAAAAAATTACCGGAATATCCGTTTGTACATTCAGGTCTTTAATTCCCTGAGTTACGCCTTCGCAAACAAAATCAAAATGCTTGGTTTGTCCTTGAATTACACATCCAATTACAATAACTGCATCAACTTTTTGAGTTTGCAACATTTTTTTCGCACCATAAATTAACTCAAAACTTCCTGGGACATTCCATCGAATAATATTTTGAGCAGGCACTTCATTGTCTAAAAAAGCATCTTCTGCTCCTTTATACAAACCTTCTGTGATGTTGTCATTCCACTCTGAAACAACAACTCCAAAACGAAAATCTTTCGCACTTGGAAGCGTGCTCTTATCGTAAACTGATAAATTTTTATTAATCGTTGCCATATTAAATTTAATTTTTTTAGACGTTCAATTTATAAATAAAAATTGGTGATTACAAGTATTAATTCCTTGCAATCACCAATTTTTAAATGCGATTTTATGTTACTGAGATAAACCGATCAATCCTTCTACAGAAGCTGCTTCTGGTGAATTCTCATAGTTATCTTTAATATCTGTAAAATATTTCAAAGCCTCTTCTTTTTGACCTAATGCTAAAGCTGTTTTTCCCGCTTTCAACAAGAAACGTGGCGTTGTAAAATCATTTTTATTCGATTCTGCTGCTTTTACATAATTTTCCAAAGCTTCTTTTGGTTGCTTGTTTTCAGAATAAGCATCTCCAATAGCTCCTTTTGCCAAAGCACTCAAAACAACATCATCCGATTTGAATTTGCTCAAATAATCAATTGCTTCAGTATATTTTCCAGTGTTCAAATAAGCAACACCAGCATAATAATTAGCTAAGTTTCCAGCTGAAGTTCCTGAATATTCGTCAGCAATTTTAAGGAATCCAAATTTTCCTTCAGAACCATTCAATGATAATTTGTATAATGAATCACTGGCTACGCCATTACTTGCTTGTTCAAAATTTTGTTGCGCAACAAACATTTCACTAGCTGCTTCTTCTTCTTTAGGATCAGCAACAAATTTTTGGTAAGCTACATAACCTACAGTAAACAAAGCAATAGCTCCTACTATACCAATAATAATTTTTTGATTTTTAGCAACCCAGTCTTCCGTTTTTGATGCAGTTTCGTCTAATTTAGAAAAAACCTCAGCAGTTGTACTGTTTTTTTCGTCAATTACTACTTGTTCTTCTACAGCTTCTTTTACTTCTTTCTCTTTTGGTGCTTTATATCCTCTTTTATTGTACGTAGCCATTTAAAAATAATTTAGTGAACCGCAAAAATAAAATTTTTATTCAAACCCACACATAAAAACTCATATTTTATATTTAAATCGAAAATATTTTTATTTTATGGATTTTTTTCAACAAATGCAGTCTCAAACTTTTTAATACAGAAAAGTTCCAAAAGCTATTTATATCGATATTTTTCAATAATTTGCAGCCTGTTTTAAAAGCTCAGGCAAAAACAGCAAATTCCTCAATACCAGCAGCACTTCAATGTATTTAAAAAAAATATCTTTATTCAATTATAAAAATTTTTCGGAAGCCAATTTTGAGTTTGACGGCAAAATTATCTGTTTTGTAGGTAAAAATGGTATTGGAAAAACTAATGTTCTGGACGCTATTTACCATTTATCCTATGGAAAAAGCTATTTCAATCCGTTGGCAGTTCAAAATATCAAACACGGCGAAGAGTTTTTTGTCATTGATGCCGAATTCATCAAAAATGAAAGAAGCGAACAACTGGTTTGCAGCTTAAAAAAAGGGCAGAAAAAAGTTTTGAAGCGCAACGGTAAAGCTTACGATAAATTCTCCGATCATATTGGATTCATTCCCCTTGTTATTATTTCGCCAGCCGACAGGGATTTGATTATTGAAGGTAGCGAAACCCGCCGAAAATTTATTGACAGCATAATATCCCAACTCGATTCCCACTACTTGCAACAACTCATCCAGTACCAAAAAGTAATGAGTCAGCGCAATGCCTTGTTGAAATATTTTGCTTTGAATCATGTTTTTGACAACGACACTCTTTCTATATATAATGAGCAATTAAATGGATTTGGAAAGTATATTTTCGAAAAAAGAAAAGAATTCATTGCCGAGTTTATTCCCATTTTCAACGAACACCATCACACCATTACAGGTTCGCAGGAATCCGTTCAATTAGTATATGAAAGTCATTTGTTCGAAAAGGATTTATTGACGCTTTTACAAGAGAACATCAATAAAGACCGAGCTTTACATTACACCAGCGTGGGAATTCACAAAGACGATTTAGCATTTGAAATCGACAACCATCCCATTAAGAAATTTGGTTCACAAGGCCAACAAAAATCATTTTTGATAGCTTTAAAACTGGCTCAATTTGAATTCCTAAAAAAACAAAGTGGTGTAAAACCCATTTTATTATTCGATGATATTTTTGATAAATTAGACGAAACCCGGGTTGCAAAAATTGTTGAAATGGTCAATTCGGATACTTTTGGTCAGCTTTTTATTTCCGACACACATCCGGAACGCACCGAAGCCATTGTAAAATCGACGTTGCAATCGTATAAAATATTCAACTTATAATTTTTTTAACCACAAAGGGCACAAAGTTTTCCGCAAAGTTCACTAAGTTTTTTTTAGCGAAAAAAAGAAAAAATCTGTGTTAATCTGTGAAATCTGCGGTTAAAAAAACTAACAAACTAAACAAAAACTATCCTTTTTAACTATTTTTGATACAATTAAAATCCAAATTCGATGAAATTCAAATCCTTATTCGCAATACTACTTTTATTCATTTTATTTTCTTGCAACGCACAAACTTCAGAAAACATCAAGACTGTTGAAGTGGCTGCTTTCGCAAAAGAAATAAAAACAACTCCAAAACCACAAATACTCGATGTTCGCACTCCTGAAGAATTTGCTACAGGACATATTGACAAGGCGAAAAACATAGATTGGCAAAACGAAAATTTCGTTAAAAACACCGAGAAATTAGACAAAAACAAGCCCGTTTATGTATACTGCAGAAGTGGAAAACGAAGCCAAAAAGCATCTGAAAAACTATCAGCATTAGGTTTCAAAAAAATCTACAACCTAGACGGCGGCTACCTGAAATGGAATGCCGAAACAAAAACAGCGCAATAAAAAACTCAAAAGCCATTATTCATGCTAACAAAAGAATCACTACAATTTTTAGACGATTTAAGAAACAATAACAACAGAGACTGGTTTCAGGATAATAAAAAACGATACGAAATTTTCAAAAAAGAGTATCATCAGTTAGTTGCTGCTTTTTTAGACACTATGAAACCTCTGGATCCTGCATTAGAAATATTGGAAATAAAAAATTGTACTTTCAGAATCAATCGTGACATTCGGTTTTCTAAAGACAAATCACCTTATAAATCGCATTTGGGCGTTTGGTTGTCTTCTGGTGCTAAAGGACTCAATCGTGCGGGATATTATGTTCATATCGAAAAAGGAGCTTCGTTTATTGCTGGCGGTTTTTATTCGCCCGAAGCCGAAGACCTAAAAAAAATACGCAAAGAAATTGCCTTTTTCTACGACGATTTAGAAGCTATTTTGAATGAACCTAATTTCAAAAAAGAATTTGGTGATTTCAATCGAAATGAAAAAAGCACACTCAAAAATCCACCAAGAGGTTACGAAAAAGATCATCCTGCGATTGAATTATTGAAATTAAAAAGTTTCGAAACCATTCAAAAATTTGATATTTCAGAGGTGACTCAAAAAGATTTTGTTTCGAAAATGAGTCAGAAACTAATCCTTTTAAAACCTTTAAACGAATTCATGAATCGTGCTTTAGAAACAGAGGGATTTTAAAAAGCGAGTCCTGACGACACCTATACTAGTTTTAACCGTAAAGAACACGAAGATATTTTTTCTTTTTTAACGCAAAGACCGCAAAGCTTTGCGATCCTTGCAAAATACAAATACTTAAAAGCATAGCGTCCTTTGCGGTAAATAAAAAAGTTTTATCTGTGGCAAAAAAATCAGCTTATTTTAATGAAAAAAAGGAAAATACTTTTTCTTGGAGAATCCTATCGCGCTGATGCCATTACCTGGACAAACGGCTTAAAGGAATTTGGTGGTTTTGAGATTATCAATTGGGAATTGCAAACTGCAAACAATTCGTTTTTGAATAGAATCCTAAGAACATTGGAATTTGGCTTCGCTCCTATTGCCATTCGAAAAATAATTCGCCAACAAAATCCCGATATGATTATTGCCGAAAGAACCACCAGTTATGGTTTTCTGGCAGCACTTTCAGGTTTACAACCTTCTGCCATTGCCCAACAAGGCAAAACTGATTTATGGCCTGAAGATTCGATTACCATTCCGTTTAAAAAAATAATTCAAAATTACGCTTTCAAAAAAGCCACACTTATTCACGCCTGGGGTCCAATAATGGCGGAACACATGAAAAATTCCAAAGTAGATACGACCAAAATTTTGGTTTTACCAAAGGGAATTGATTTGAACAAATTCGAAAATAAAAACACCGTCAATCCTGAGAAAATTTTCGCTATTGTTACTCGTTCATTATTGCCAGAATACCGACACGATGTTATTTTAAAAGCTTTTGGAATTTTACACCAAAAAGGAATTGATTTTAGTTTGACTATTATTGGTAATGGCAAACAACTTGCTGTTTTGAAAAAATTAGTCAGAACATTGGATATTGAAAACAAAGTCATTTTTACTGGAAGAATTCCGAATACTGAACTTCCAGAACAGTTACAAAAATCTAACTTTTATATTAGTATGCCCATAACCGAAGGCGTTTCGGCTTCTTTATTTGAAGCGATGGCTTGCGGTTGTTATCCCGTTGTTAGCGACATATCGGGAAATCAAAGTTGGATTCACCATCGCGAAAACGGTCAATTAATTGCTGTTGATGATTTTGAAATGTTAGCTAAAGAAATCCTTTGGGCTTTTGAAAATTCAGCCATTCGAAACGAAGCTGTTACAAACAATCGAAAATTCATTGAAAATCATGTGGATTACAAAACCAATATGAAAATTATTGCGGAGAAATACCACGAGTTGATTGATTCTAAAAAATAGTTTAACCACAAAGTTCGCTAGGATTTACGCAAAAAACACAAAGCTTAGCGAACTTTGCGCAAACTTTGTGTCTTAGCGGTAAAACCAAAAATTATAATTCTTACTTTTGAATCTTCAATTCACGACTAAAAAAGCGCTTTCTTTTATGGAAATTCTAAATCATTTTTCTTTAAAAAACTACAATACTTTTGGCATTGAGGCCAAAGCCAAACAATTTGTTGCTGTTCACAGCATCGCCGAATTGAAAACCATTTTAGAACAATATTCTTCTGAGAGAAAATTCGTTTTGGGCGGTGGAAGCAATATGTTATTGACAAAAGATATTGATGCTTTAGTGATTCATATTGATTTAAAAGGAAAAAAAATCATCAAGGAAGATGAGGATTTTGTCTGGATTGAAAGTCAGGCGGGCGAAAACTGGCACGAATTTGTACTTTGGAACATCGAGCAAGATTTTGGAGGATTGGAAAACATGTCGTTAATTCCTGGAAATGTGGGTACAACTCCGGTTCAAAACATTGGTGCCTACGGAACTGAAATCAAAGATACCTTTGTTTCTTGCAACGCAATGAATATTAAAACTCAGCAAATAAAAACCTTCAGCAATGCCGAATGCAATTTTGGATACCGCGAAAGTATTTTTAAACACGAAGCAAAAGACCAATATATTATTACTTCGGTGGTTTTTAAACTGACTAAACGAAACCATAAAATCAATACATCTTACGGAGATATTTTAGCCGAATTAGAAAAAAACAATCCCGAAGGCTCGGGACTAAATCCTAGTTTAAAAGACGTAAGTAACGCCGTAATTGCTATTAGACAAAGTAAATTACCTGATCCCAAAGAATTGGGTAACAGCGGAAGTTTTTTCAAAAATCCAATTGTTTTGAAAACCGATTTCGAAGCCATTCATAGAAAATTCCCTGAGATGAAATTCTATGAAGTTTCAGAAACCGAAGTAAAAGTTCCTGCGGGTTGGCTGATTGAACAAGCTGGCTTTAAAGGCAAACGTTTTGGTGATGCAGGAATTCATAAAAACCAGGCTTTGGTATTAGTCAACTATGGTAACGCAACAGGACAAGAAATTTTAGCCGTTTCCAGAGCCATTCAAAAAACTGTTTTTGAGACTTTTGGCATTCACATTGAAGCTGAAGTAAACGTGATTTAGTACAAAAAACCGACTTGAAAATTTTCTTTTAAAATTCATATTTTATCATTTTCAAATCCTAATTGTATTCATACCTTTGCACTCGATTTAAAAACCCATTAAACTCTGATGCTTATACTGATTCTTTACTTTTTTATTGCTATTGTTGCTATTCAAATTGCGTATTATTTAGGTGTTTTTGGGAAATTTGCTTTCGCCAAAGCGCAAAAAATAACACCCAAAAGAATTCCTATTTCGGTTATCGTTTGTGCTAAAAATGAAGAAGAAAATGTAGCAAAGTTTGTTCCGCTATTAGCTGAGCAAAACTATCCTGATTTTGAGATTGTTTTAATCGATGATGCCTCTAGTGATGATACATTAGAACTTTTTGAAGCATTCGAGCAACAATATTCTAACATTCGTCTCGTTAAAGTTCAAAACAACGAGGCTTTTTGGGGAAATAAAAAATACGCTTTAACCTTAGGTATCAAAGCCGCTAAGAAGGACTATTTGTTGTTTACGGACGCCGATTGTTATCCAACATCAAAAGACTGGATTACTGCTATGAGTTCGCAATTTACAATGCACAAAACGATTGTTTTAGGATATGGAGGTTATGAAAAAATCGCCAATTCATTCCTGAACAAAGTCATTCGTTTTGAAACTTTGCTTACCGCAGTTCAGTATTTTTCCTGGGCAAAACTAGGACATCCTTACATGGGAGTGGGCCGGAATTTAGCCTATAAAAAAGAAGAGTTTTTTAATGTAAACGGTTTTATCAATCACATTCAGGTACGTTCAGGCGACGATGATTTGTTTATCAACGAAGCGGCCAAAGGAAGTAATACCACAGTAGCGTATATGCCTGAAAGTTTTACGTATTCGGCACCGAAAACCAAGTACAAAGATTGGTTTACCCAAAAAAGAAGACATATTGCCACGGCAAAGCATTATAAAACCGTAGATCAATTGCAATTGGGTTTGTTCTATAGTTCGCAATTGTTATTTATTGTTTTGGCTACTTTATTATTAGCTTTACAATTCCAATGGATTCTGGTATTGAGCTTAGTGGGTTTACGCTATTTATGTGCCTGGATTATCGTTGGTTTTTCAGCAGGGAAACTAAAAGAAAAAGATATTAAATTTTGGTTCCCAATAGTAGAGATTGCGCTTGTTTTTACACAAATCAATGTTTTTATCACTAATCTTTTTTCAAAACCAGTCAATTGGAAATAAAAATTCAAATAGAAAAAGCCAAACAAGGAGACCAAACGGCCTTTACTTTTCTATTGAACCATTATTGGGGTGAAGTCTATGGATTTATGCTCAAACACACCGAAAACGAGACCAACGCCGAAGATATTACCATTGAAACTTTTTCGAAAGCATTCGATAAAATAGCAACTTACAATTCTGAATTCCAGTTCAACACCTGGCTGATTGCCATTGCAAAGAATGTCTATATTGATATGCTACGCAAAAAAAAATCCAGCCTTTTTGTCGAAATTACCGAGCAGGAAGACCAGAAAGCTTACAATATTGCCGACACCTCTCCGTCTAAGGAAGACGAGCTGATTACCGAGCAAAACCTATCACAATTGCTGCAATACATCAAAGAATTAAAACCACATTATCAGGAAGTAATTCAACTGCGTTATTTTCAGGAAATGAGCTATCAGGAAATAGCCAACAAAATTGACGAACCCCTCAACAACGTCAAAGTAAAACTCCTTAGAGCCAAAAAATTATTGGCAGAAATTATCCATACTAAGAGATAGTTTTTTTTTAACCATTAAGGACATTAAGTATCATTAAGATTTTTCTTTTACAAGTAAGAAAAGTTTTTATATTTGTAGAAATAGAAACTTGCGTGTAATATGCTGTTTTTAGAACAAAACAAATCAAATTTATGCGTGTTAAACCGGTTACAGGCATTTTATAAAAATGAAGCAGCAAAAACACATTGAAAAGTTAAGCCAACTAACAAAATCTTCAGGTTTTATATTTGTACTTGTCAAAATTTTATTCAATGATTTTATTGGTACAACGGAAACATTATTTAACAAAAATGTTTTCGAACACCTAAATCACAACGAGTTTAGCTTTCTAATTGGACTTTGGTTAAAAAATGCTAATGTTGATGAGGTAGATACTGAAAGAATTGAGGAAATGGAGGCACATACATATGAAATAATGGAAAACCTTCATAATTCTTTTCTTGAAGATTATTATGAAACTAGAGATGAAAATGCATCTTTTTATGAGCGTTTTACTCACGGTGGGATGCTGAAGGAAGCAATGTTCTATTCTAGTGATGGCGCTTATGATTTACAGTATTTGAGCTTAATTAATCACAAATTTACTTACGATAAGGAATGGCTCCAATTAAATAAAGATTTGGACTTAATTGTGAGTGAACTATTTTATAAAAACATCTCAGACAAACTTGAAATAAAAATCAATCAACTTAAAATAAAGAAGAATATTCCCTTTTATCAACATTTCTTAGATAGTGTTTGTTTAACAAAAGAAGAAATTACAAATAATAAAAAAACATATGAAAGTTTATTAAATCACTTATCAATTGACATCGAACAACCAAACAATAAGAATTTAAATGATTTGGGGGACTTTAATATTTTTAAGGAAAAACCGATTATAAAAATCGCATCTAATAAATACTTCATTCCATCTTTATTTGCAATAAGTGAATCACTTTACGAAAGTCCTTTTTATTGGATGATTCTTGACAAGGCTTATTCATCAAAAGCCTCATATAATAGAGGAAAAGTTGCAGAAGAAATGACTAAAAATATACTTTTAAAAATTTTTCCAGAATGTTCAGTCTTTCAAAACATTATAATAAATAAAACAAAAAACGATCAAATAACCGATATTGATATTTTAGCAATTTCTGGAAATTTTGGAATTATATTTCAAATAAAATCGAAAAAATTAACTTCATTATCTAAGAATGGAAATTTAGATGCTATTAAAAAAGATTTTAAAGCTGCAATTGAAGATGCTTTCAATCAAGGAATAGTAGCCAAAGAAAGTTTATTAAATCCTGAAGGACTTATATTTAATTGTGAGAACACAAACTTTTCCATAAATAATTTACGTGGCATTGAAGAATATTATATTGTAACAATAGTTCTAGAAAATTATCCTGCGCTTACTCACCAATCACACGTCATGTTAGGAGAAACCAATACAGAAGTACCTGTGACACTAAATATTTTCGACCTTGATCTTTTGGTAAAATATTTAAACAAACCTGTTAACTTCCTGGATTACATATCGAAAAGAGTGAAATTTAGCAAAAAGTACAAAGCAGAAAATGAAATGGGATACTTAGCATACCATTTAAAACATGGTTTAACCGAACCGAAAACTGACATTGTTGGATTAGATTATTCTTGGGGACAATCAATTGATCAGATCTATTACCGTGAAAGGCGTCAAAAAAAAACTGAAAAATTTCAAACTAAAAAATTTCAAAGAAACGATTCTTGTCCTTGCCATAGTGGATTGAAATTCAAGAAATGTTGTGGAAAAGTTTAAACCGCTGCTAACAGCTAATAAATCCCGACAGCTTGGGTATATCAACACAACGATAGCGCGGAAATATTTTCCGTGCCCACAACGATAACCAAATACTTAAACACTTTACGGAGTTACGGGATGCCATTCCTCGTTCCTCGAAATGACAGAATTGTGAGTAAAAATCCTTCAAAACGTTCTTTTATACAAACCAAAACCGCCCAGTTTGTCTTTCCAACGAGGGAGGACACGAGCGATAGTGAACTGGCGAAGCAATCTCAACAATACTTTTCTATCCTGATAGTAAAGATTTGAAATGATTAGACAAACAAACAACTTATATACTTTGTGGAATTACTAGAGGGAATTGCGTAAAATCAATTGGAACGGGCTTTAGCCCGTTTTAAAATAAGAATCTAAATTGGCTTTAGCCTAATTCGTTCTGTTTTTTGGCTAAAGCCTTATCCTTATCTTAATTCCATCATCTGGCTAAAGCCAGACGCAATTGATAAACGAATCCTTAATCCCCTCTGGTTCTCGTTTGCAACGAGGACCTACTTCCTTTTTAATATAAAACAGAGCGTTTGCAACGCGGCTTATTAAAGAGAATCCCCGATAGCAAGAACATCTTTTCCATGCCCACAACGATGAGCAAATACTTAAACACTTTACGGAGTTACTGAATGAAATTGCTAGTTCCTCTGAATGACAAGATTATGAGTAAAACTCCTTAAAAACGTTCTTTCACACAAACCAAAACCTCCCAGTTTGTCTTTCCAACGAGGGAGGACACGAGCGATAGTGAACTGGCGAAGAAATCTCAACAATACTTTTCTATCCTGATAGTAAAGATTTGAAATGATTAGACAAACAAACAACTTATATACTTTGTGGAATTACTAGAGGAAATTGCGTAAAATCAATTGGAACGGGCTTTAGCCCGTTTTAAAATAAGAATCTAAATTGGCTTTAGCCTAATTCGTTCTGTTTTTTGGCTAAAGCCTTATCCTTATATCAATTCCATCATCTGGCTAAAGCCAGACGCAATTGATAAACGAATCCTTAATCCCCTCTGGTTCTCGTTTGCAACGAGGAGCTACTTCCTTTTTAATATAAAACAGAGCGTTTGCTACGCGGCATATTAAAGAGAATTCATAATTTAAAGACCCTAACAACCCACTTTAAAATTATTCTAAATTATTTTCGAAAACACTACGGAAATTACACACTAAATTCGTACCTTAATCGTTCTAAATAAAAATACCACATACGCATACCGATTTAACTGAAAACTTTAACCATTAAATCTATATCTTATGTCACAACACAGTCTTTATGAAAGCAACTGGATCAATCTAGTTTTCGAAAACAGAAACAAAGAGTACGGCGCCTTCCAACTGCGTCAGGAAACTACAAAAACCTCTTTTAACGCCCTTTTTATTGGTATTTTAGTGTGCACCGCACTAGTGATTTTGCCCAATTTACTACTTCATCCAAAAGAAATCACTGTTCCCACAGTTCCTGAAATGCAAGATAGAATAATTGAATTAACCGATATTTATCAGGCAGAAATACAAGAGGCAGCTGCAGCAGCACTTCCAGCACAACAGCAAACAGCTACCGAAGAAATAGATAACAAACAACTTATTAATCCAACGGTAGTAAGCACAATACAAGCAACCCCAGTTGTAGAATTCACCTTAGAAAGAACCAATCCAGTAGAAAGCACAACCGATGGACTGGTTATTGCTGGCTCCGGAAATGGAACAGGAGAAGGAGTTGCAAACGGAACGGGTTCAGGAATCGGAACAGGCACTGCAACTGACGGCACTGGTTCTGGTACAGAAACTCATATTGCTGCAATGTTAGATAAAAAACCGCAATTTCCAGGAGGAATAGAAAAATTCTACCGTTATGTTGGAAATAATTTCAGAAGCCCAATAATGGACGAAACTAAAAGCATTCGCATCTTTGTTTCTTTTGTAGTCGAAAGAGACGGTAGCATGAGCAACATAAAAGTACTTAACAAACCTGGACAAGCTCTAGAAAAAGAAGCCATTCGTGTATTGCAATCCATAAAAACCAAATGGACTCCTGGAATGTTGAATTCAAAACCAGTGAGAACGGCTTACAATTTACCCATTACAGTACTAATAGATTAATCTTTTTTTTCAAATAAAAACTCAAAGCAGCCCTAGTGCTGCTTTTTTTTATAACAAATCTAACTAAAGCTTGGCTAGTTAAAACATCACATTTAAATCAACATTGTGTATCTTTGTAGCCTTAAAATTGATCTATGGAAACTGTTTTAGATACTACTACTCCGATTGCAAAACCAAAATGGCTAAAAGTAAAATTACCTATTGGGAAAAAATACACAGAGCTTCGTGGCTTAGTTGATAAATATAGCTTAAATACCATTTGTACTTCGGGAAGTTGTCCTAATATGGGCGAGTGCTGGGGCGAAGGAACAGCTACTTTTATGATATTAGGAAATACATGTACCCGTTCTTGTGGATTTTGTGGGGTAAAAACAGGTCGTCCAGAAACGGTAGACTGGGACGAACCTGAAAAAGTAGCCCGTTCTATTAAAATTATGAACATTAAACATGCCGTGATTACGAGTGTAGACAGAGACGATTTGAAAGACGGTGGTTCTATTATTTGGATAGAAACCGTAAAAGCAATTCGTAGAATGAACCCAAATACTACACTTGAAACTTTAATTCCTGATTTTCAAGGCATCGAAAGAAACCTGGATCGCATTGTAGAAGCAAATCCAGAAGTAGTATCACACAATATGGAAACCGTTCGCCGATTGACTCGTGAAGTACGTATCCAAGCCAAATACGACAGAAGCTTAGAAGTATTGCGTTACCTAAAAGAAAAAGGAATCAACAGAACCAAATCAGGAATTATGTTAGGTCTTGGTGAAGAAGAAGAAGAAGTTTACCAAACCATGAGAGACCTTCGTGCTGCTAATGTAGATGTGGTAACTATTGGTCAATACTTACAGCCTAGTAAAAAACACTTGCCTGTTAAGGAATTCATCACGCCAGAACAATTTGCTAAATACGAGCAATATGGTTTGGAATTAGGTTTCCGTCATGTAGAAAGTGGACCATTAGTTCGTTCTTCATACAAAGCACAAAAACACATTTTATAAAAAGTTTATTTGGTTATTTGTGTAACGATTAACCAAATAACCGAATAAACAAATAAACAACATAATTGAAAACAAGAATTGCCATCAATGGTTTTGGTCGAATTGGCCGAAACCTTTTCCGTCTACTTTTAAATCATCCAGAAATAGAAGTTGTTGCTATCAATGATATAGCTGATACCAAGACTATGGCGCATTTAATAAAATACGATAGTATTCACGGTGTTTTACCCCAAGCAGTTATTGCCGATGAAAAAGGGTTTACCATAGATGGAAAGCATTTTTTATTTTTCCATGAAAAAAATATTACTAAGCTTAATTGGAGTCCTTTAAATATTGATTTTGTAATTGAATCCACAGGAAAATACAAAACCTACGAAGACTTAAACGAACATATTATTGCAGGAGCAAAAAAAGTAATTCTTTCAGCTCCATCAGAAGTTGATACGATTAAAACAGTAGTTTTAGGAGTAAACGAACACATTCTGGACGGAACCGAAAAAATTATATCTAATGCGAGTTGCACGACTAATAATGCTGCTCCAATGATTAAAATTATCGATGAACTTTGCGGAATCGAGCAAGCATACATTACTACAATTCACTCTTTTACCACAGACCAGAGCTTACACGACCAACCTCACAAGGATCTACGAAGAGCTAGAGGCGCCAGTCAGTCTATCGTTCCTACAACTACAGGTGCTGCTAAAGCATTAACAAAAATTTTTCCTATCTTAGAGGGCAAAATTGGTGGATGTGGTATTCGCGTACCTGTCCCAGACGGTTCTTTAACTGATATTACCGTCAATGTAAAAACGGCAGTATCAATAGAAGAAATAAACGAAGCTTTTAAACTGGCTTCGCAAAATGAACTAAAAGGAATTCTAGATTATACAGAAGATCCTATTGTATCAGTTGATGTTATAGGAAATAGAAATTCTTGCTTATTTGACGCCCAACTTACCTCTGTTATCGATAAAATGGTAAAAGTTGTTGGTTGGTATGATAATGAAATTGGCTATTCATCACGATTAATAGATTTGATACTTTTGACCAAAAAAGGATTTTAAGTTTAAAAGGTTCTTAACCAATTAAAAATTAATAATCAGTTCTTTAATTAACAATTTCACTTTAGGTTCTGCTTTTCTTGCTGCTGCTAAAACCTCTTCGTGAGAGATGGTTTTGATACTTTCTTCATTCCCCATATCAGTGATTACTGAAACTCCAAAAGTTTCTAAATCCATGTGGCGAGCTACAATAACCTCGGGAACAGTAGACATCCCCACACAATCAGCACCTAGAATTTTGACCATTTTGTATTCTGCCAAAGTTTCAAATGTAGGACCTTGTAAGCCCAAATAGATTCCGTCTTTTACTTCTATATCATTTTTTAGCGCCAATTGTTTTGCTACAGTAATCATTTTTTTCGAATAAGCCTCGCTCATGTTTACGAACCTTGGTCCAAAACGTTCATCATTTTTTCCACGTAAAGGATGTTCGGGAGTCATATTAATATGATCGTTGATAAGAACAATATCGCCTACTTTATAATTCGGATTCACACCACCCGACGCATTAGAAACAATCAATTTTTGGACACCTAAATATTTCATCACTCGCACAGGAAAAGTAACTTCTTGCATTGAATAGCCTTCATAATAATGAAAACGACCTTGCATAGCCACTACTTTTTTAGTTCCAATAGTTCCAAAAACCAAAGCGCCTTTGTGTCCTTCAACAGTAGAAACAGGGAAATTAGGGATTTCAGCATAAGGCAAAGTGAATTCTATTTGAATATCATCCGTAAAACTTCCTAATCCTGAACCTAGGATTACACCATATTCAGGAGTAAAATTGGTTTTTGCTTTTATGTAACTAACGGTTTCTTGTACTTGTTCCCACATAATTTAAAATGGTTTTATCAAAATTTTCGCTATCTGACAGAAATGAACTCTGTATTGGTAAGTAAAAAAGTTGTTCGTCTGGCAAACTTCCTTTCAATCTCACATAATCTTTTTCAGTAGTAATAATAATGGAATCCTGAGCTTTAATAATAATTTCTCGGATATCATTTTCAGAAAAATGATGATGGTCAGGAAAAGTCAAACATACATCATCTGGATTTTTCAAATAAGAAAAGAAAGGTTCTGGCTTTGCTATTCCAGCCAAAAGCAGTTTATTTTCATCCTGAATTTCAGTTATTTTTATTTTACTATTTTCTGAATAAATACTATCATCATAAGCAATACAGCTAAAATACAATTCTTGATTTATCCCCTTGTCATTCCGACAAAGGAGCAATCTCTTTATTCTATTTTGTTCCTCAATCGAAAGATCTACCGGACATTTTGTAACAATAATTAAATTGGCTCTTTTGGCTCCACTTCTACTCTCTCGCAAATTTCCCGTCGGTAACATAAAATCATCCGAATACAAATCGCCATAAGAAGTGAGTAAAATATAAAAACCTGCTTTCACTTTCCGATGTTGAAAAGCATCATCCAGCAAAACTACTTCAGGTTTTTGGGATTGCGAAAGCAATTGTTCAATACCATTTTTTCTATTGGCATCAACGGCAACTTGAATATTTGGAAATTTTTGATAAAACTGAAAAGGTTCATCTCCAAGAATTGCAGCATTGGAACTAGCATCAGCCAAGACAAAACCTTCCGACTGTCTTTTATAGCCACGACTTAAGGTCGCTACTTTATATTTTGGCGAAAGCAAACGAATCAAATATTCAATTTGAGGCGTTTTCCCTGTTCCGCCCACACTTAGGTTTCCAACAGCAATAACAGGAACATCAAATGAATACGATTTTAAAATGCCTTTATCAAATAAAAAATTTCTAATAGCAGTTATCAAACCATATAACATGGCAAAAGGAAAAAGTATTTTTCGAAGTAAATTCATAATTATTTATCAGAATAGTGTCCCATTGCAGCAATGATAAATACAGTTACTATTTCTTCTTCAACTTTATATATAAGTCTGTCTCTTTTGTTAATTTCTCTAGACCAAAATCCTGAAAGTTGATGCTTTAATGCTTCTGGATTTCCTTCTCCAGCAAAAGGGTTTTCAGTCAATTCTAAAAGTATTTTCTCAATCTTTTTAATGGTAGCCTTATTTCCCGATTTATAGTGTTTTTTTAAATCTTTACGAGCAATATCTTCGAAATCTACAAAATACTTCCCCATATATCTTCTGGATTTAATCTTGTAGTTTTTCCTTTTTTAATATTTTCTTCTGCTTTTTTAATCTTAGCTACAAATTCTGGACTATAAGGACTTTCTTCCTCATTAACTTTATTAGAATCAGTTTCAACAACTTCTATTCCATCAACTCCTTTAAAAAAAGCTTCAAACATAGCCATAAATGCTTTCCCTGTTTTGGTACGTTCGTTAATTTTTATTGTAGTCATAACTTTTAGGTTTAGATTTACAAAGATACAAAATTCGTATAGGATTCATTTTAAAGTTCATTGCTTTATTCGTTAATTTGTTTATTCGAAAAAATGAAAATGAAATCGAAGATTCACGAACACCATAAAAATAAAAACAGTGCGTAAAATAAAAGAAATTCTTTCCGTTCTTGAAGAAATGGCGCCATTAGCTTATGCCGAAGATTTTGACAACGTAGGTTTATTGGTTGGAGATCAAGAATCGGAAGCCACGGGAGTTTTAGTTTGTCACGATACTTTGGAAAGCGTCATTGATGAAGCAATTGCTAAAAAATGCAATTTGGTGGTTTGTTTTCATCCGATATTATTTTCTGGATTGAAAAAAATCACGGGCAAGAACTATGTGGAACGTTCGATAATCAAAGCCATAAAAAATGACATTGCAATTTATGCGGTTCACACTGCTTTAGACAATCATCAGGACGGTGTGAACAAAATTTTCTGTGACGCTTTAGGCTTAATCAACACCGAAATCCTGATTCCGAAGTCGAATTTTATTCGAAAATTAGTCACTTATACCGTTCCGGAAAATGCTGCGGAAGTTCGTCGGGCTCTTTTTGATGCTGGAGCGGGCACAATTGGAAATTATGAAAATTGTAGTTTTGTCTCTAACGGAACTGGAACCTACAAAGGAAATTCCGATAGCAATCCTGTTATTGGTGAACGAAATGAATTAACCGAAACTGCTGAAATCAAAATCGAAGTTACTTTCGAGAAACACTTGGAATCTAAAATTTTAAAAGCACTTTTTAAAAATCATATTTACGAAGAAGTGGCTTATGAAATTTATGATTTGCAAAACCAACATCAAAATATAGGATTAGGAATGATTGGTGAACTTCCTGCTGAAATGGATGAAGTAGCTTTTCTTACTTTGGTAAAAGAAAAAATGATTGCCGATGGAATTCGTCATTCTGCCTTTCGAGGAAAAAAAATAAAAAAAGTTGCCGTTCTTGGAGGTTCTGGAAGTTTTGCCATAAAAAACGCTATTCAGGCGGGAGCAGACGCTTTTTTAACTGCTGATTTGAAATACCATCAGTTTTATGAAGCCGAAAATCAGTTAATTTTAGCCGATATTGGACATTTTGAAAGCGAACGCTATACAAAAAATTATATTGTTGATTTTCTTAGGAAAAAAATCCTTAATTTTGCAATCATTTTATCTGAAGAAAATACAAATCCAGTTAAGTACTTATAGAAATAGAATATGACTAATACGAAAGAATTAAGTGTTGAGGACAAGTTAAGAGCCATCTACGATTTACAATTGATTGACTCAAGAATTGACGAAATTAGAAACGTGAGAGGTGAACTTCCTCTTGAAGTGGAAGATTTAGAAGATGAAGTTGCTGGTTTAAGCACACGTTCTGAAAAATTAAAAAGCGAGCTTGAATTAATAGAAGAGCAAATTAAAGCTAAAAAAAATAGTATCGATGAGCACAAAGAGGCCATCAAAAAATATACTAAACAACAAGAAAGTGTTCGTAACAACAGAGAATTCAACTCTTTAACTAAAGAAGTAGAATTTCAGGAGCTTGAAATTCAATTAGCTGAAAAGCAAATGAAAGAAATGAAAGCTTCTATCGAACACAAAAAAGAGATTATCGCTCAATCTAAAGAAAAATTAGAATTGAAATCGAATCACTTAAAGCATAAAAAATTAGAGTTAAACGATATCATGGCAGAAACTGCTAAGGAAGAAGAATTTTTAACTCAAAAATCGGCTGAATTCCAAGAATTAATCGAAGAAAGATTACTAGCAGCTTACACCAGAATCCGTTCAAGTGTACGCAACGGATTAGCAGTTGTTTCTATCGAAAGAGGTGCTTCAGCAGGTTCATTCTTTACTATTCCACCACAAACTCAGGTTGAAATTGCTTCAAGAAAGAAAATTATCATCGATGAGCATTCAGGAAGAATTTTAGTAGACAGTAGTTTAGCTGAGGAAGAAAAAGAAAAAATGGAAAACTTATTCGCAAGTATTTAATTATATTTAAGTCCCGATTAACCATCGGGACTTTTTTATTATGAAAAAAGCCTCTTATTTTTTATTTACTAAATTGGTTGGTTTATACATAAACCTCTTAAGTTTTATTTTTCCTAAAAAAGCAAACCAACTTGCTTATGCTCTTTTTAGTGAACCTCGAGATGGAAAATTACTAAAAGACAAACTTCCTGAGATATTAAACGAAACCGAAAAAACAATTCATCAACACCAAGGCGGTTTTTTTCAAAGCTATACTTGGAAAGGTAATGAAAATGTAATTTTACTAGTTCACGGCTGGGAAAGCAACGCCTCCCGATGGGAAAAATCACTAACTTACCTAAAAAAATCAGGCAGTACCATTATTGCTCTCGATGCTCCAGGACACGGATTATCTGGCGGAAAAGAATTCAACATTCCTCAATATGCTGCTTTTATTGATATTTTAGTTCAAGAATTCAAACCTAAACATCTTATTGGACATTCTTTAGGTGGAAAAACTTGTCTTTACTACCAATCCACCTATCAAAATGACAGTATCGAAAAAATGGTTATTTTAGGCTCACCAAGTGATTTTAAAATTATTTTGAACAATTATATTACTTTATTGAGTTTGAATTCTAAAATTTCAAAAGGACTAGAAAATCATTATCTCAACCATTTCAACCTTACAATGGATCAGTTTTCTGGAAAACATTTTGCTTCTAAAATAAAGACTAAAGGTTTTATTGCACATGATACTGAAGACAGCATTGTTTTATTCGAAGAAGGAAAAAAAATAGCCAGCTCGTGGCAAGATGCCGTTTTTATAGAAACCAAAGGATTGGGACATAGTCTTCACGGAGAAGAATTGTATGAGAAAATCTCATCTTTTTTATTTGAAAGAGAAGAATAGTTGCTTCTAACCTCATTCGTTATAAAGATTTTCAAATTTCCAAATCATAGCATTTTCAAATTACTTACTTTTGCACTATGGAAGAAAATCTAAAACGTCTCAATAAATTCATAGGAGAATCTGGTTATTGCTCGCGACGTGAAGCCGACAAATACATAGAAGAAGGTCGTGTAACCATCAATGGAATTGTACCAGAATTAGGTACAAAAGTTTCTCCAACTGATGAAGTCCGTATTGATGGCAAATTGATTCATGAAAAAAATGAGAAACCAGTTTATCTTGCCTTTAATAAACCTGTTGGAATTGAATGTACTACCAACTTAGAAGTACGCAATAATATTGTTGACTATATTAATTATCCCAAACGTATTTTCCCTATTGGCCGATTAGACAAAGCTTCGGAAGGATTGATTTTCATGACTAATGACGGTGATATTGTCAACAAAATTTTGCGTGCCAGAAACAACCACGAAAAAGAATATACCGTAACGGTTAACAAACCAATTACCGATAGATTTATACAAAGAATGGGAAATGGCGTGCCTATTTTAGACACTGTAACCCGAAAATGTAAAGTAGAGCAAATCAGCAAAAACATTTTCAAAATCATTCTGACTCAAGGTCTAAATCGCCAAATTCGTAGAATGTGTGAATATTTAGGTTATGAAGTTATTGCTTTGAAACGCATTCGAATTATCAACATCTCGCTTGACATTCCTGTGGGACGTTACCGCGATTTAACAGATGCTGAAATTAAAGAATTAAACGAATTGATTGAACCTTCGAGCAAAACGGAAGAGGCAAGTTTACCAAAAGCCGAAATTCCAAAACACAGAACCGAATTCATCAAGAAAGACGATCCAAGATTTAAAAAAAGAGGAGATTATTAGTCCCCCAATTTCTTTTCAAAAATACAAACAAAAAAAATGAGGCTCGAAAGCCTCATTTTTTGTTTATCAATAACTAAAATTATTTTACAAGGATAATTTCAACTCTTCGGTTTTGAGCTCTTCCTTCAACTGTTTTGTTAGAAGCAATTGGCTTAGTAATTCCATAACCTTCTGACGAAAGTCTGTCAGCACTAATCCCTTTAGAAATCAAATAATCCTTAACTGCAGCAGCTCTATCTTTAGATAATTGAAGATTTTTAGCTACATTACCTGTGCTATCAGTATGTCCTTCTAATTTAAATTTAGCATTATTGTATTCGTCCATTACTTTTACAATTCCTTCTAATTTATCGTTAGATTCTGGTCTAATTGTAGCTTTAGAGGAATCAAATAAAATAGATTTAGAGAAATCATTCAATCTTTTAATTACCTCTGTGGTTACTTCAGGACAACCATTATTAGCAAGAGTTCCTTTTACTTTAGGACATTTGTCGTCTTTATCTAAAACACCATCACCGTCAGTATCTGGCCAAGGACAACCTGCATTTTCTTTTGGACCAGCAACAGTTGGACATTTATCATCTTTATCTAAAACACCATCATTGTCTTTGTCTTCCCATGGACAACCATTATTTGCAGCAGGGCCGGCAACATCTGGACATTTATCGTCTTTGTCTAATATTCCATCGTTATCTCTATCTCCCCATGGACAACCTCTATTTTCAAGGGGACCAGCTACAGTAGGACAATCATCATCTTTATCTAAGATACCATCTCCATCTTGATCTTTATCTTCAGCCTTTTTTTGATAAATTGGGATTTTCATTCCTAAATGAATATCCGCAGCTCTTGAGCTTTTTGAAATGGCATTAGAGACAATTGAGCTAGACCCAATAAAGAAAACTCCAGTTCTTAAACCAACACCCACTTGAGTTTGTTCGCTATAATCCATATAAGATATTGGAACATAAAAACTAAACCATTTTGATTCAAAACGAGGAGTCAAACTTACACGATTAGCAATTGTGTTTTGATTTAATTTAGTCTTACTTACCAAGCCAAAATCAGCATTAGCATTCAAATAGAATTTTCTATGAATATTCCAATCTACATCAGCATGAATAGCCGTTGGTAAATTAGATCTTACCGCTCCATTAATAGGTATTGGAGTGAACTCATTTTTCATGAAATCATCAAAGTTATCATAACCTTCAAAATCATCATGAGTGAAAGATCCTGCCAAATTATAACTATTACGTACCCCTTTGTCATATTTCATGTGACCTAAATCGGTAACAGAAACTCCAAAACGCAATTTATATTTATTCACTTCTTTTAAATCATTGATATCCGCTCTATCAGCTGTATATTCTGGTCTCCATTCGTAAACCAATCCTAAATCAACTCCAAAACCTCTTGATTTTGAATCGATTTCAATATCTGAATTAGTTGCAAAATCCTGGCTTGATCCATAAATTGCACTTCCTGTAGTTGTATAAGTATCTAAAAGTGGGTTACCAAAATCATCATATTTTACCGAAACATTATTTCCTTGAAAATGGTAGTTAGCAACTCCTTGCAAATATTTAGCAGTAATACCTCCTTTTAAGAAATGTTCACCTCTTTGGAACAAAACTGCAGCATAAGATAGACCTAACTCACCCCATGAATTCCCCACAGCGTTTGGACTTCCTAAAGTAGCCGTAGGAAAAGTAGAAGAGTTTTCTTTTGTGATGTCATTAATAACTTGACCATTAATATCAACAACATTAACAAAAGCTCTTGCTCTAGTATAAATAGCTAATGTGTGCTTAGGTGCTATGTTAAACATAAAAGATGGCCCCATAATATCTGAGTTAAACACAGCATTATTAGCATTACTAAAATTCTTTTTAGCCTCTAAATCAAAATCATAACCGCTTTTAAAAGCATCAAAAAAATTCACACCATACATATCATTCCCTACAGACGAACTCATTGAAAACAAATTGATATCCGCTTTAAAACGAGAATCAGCTATAGATGCAGGATTATACAATACACTTTGAACACCAGCATAATTATCAGGAGTATATCCTAAATAAGACTGAGCATTTGCAGTGCAAAAACTTGCAAAAGCAAACAACGAAAGAAAAATTCTCTTTTTCATAATATTAGTATTTAATTAAAGAATTTGGAGCAAAAAAAAGCACCCAATTTAACAATGCAAATTAAGTGCTTTTTCTTATTAATACCAATAAAAAAATTATGTTTATTTTAACAAAAAACTGTTATTTAACCTTTAGAAAACCTCACTAGCTTCTTTTAGTTTTTCAGTGTTGTTAACCAATTGTAACTCATCCACAATTTTTTGAATATCACCATTCATTATATTCCCTAAGTCGTATAAAGTTAACCCAATTCTATGATCTGTAACACGACCTTGAGCATAATTATATGTTCTAATTTTTGCCGAACGGTCACCTGAACTTACTTGAGAAGTACGTTTTGACGCATCTTCTGCTTCTTTTTTAGCCAATTCTTGTTCGTATAAACGAGAACGCAGTACACCTAAAGCCTTATCTTTATTCTTATGTTGTGATTTTTGATCTTGACATTGCGCTACTAATCCAGTAGGAATGTGTGTTAAACGAACCGCCGATTTAGTCGTATTTACCGATTGTCCACCAGGTCCTGACGAACAAAAGAAATCCACACGAACATCATTCATATCGATCTGAACATCAAATTCCTCAGCTTCTGGCAAAACCATAACTGTCGCTGCCGATGTATGTACACGTCCTTGGGTTTCTGTTTGCGGTACACGTTGTACACGGTGAACACCTGCTTCAAACTTCAAAGTACCATAAACATCTTCTCCAGTAACTTCAAAAATTACCTCTTTAAACCCTCCTGAAGTTCCCTCATTCATATCCACAACCGATGTTCTCCAACCACGACTTTCACAATACTTGGTATACATTCTAAACAAATCACCTGCAAAAATACTCGCTTCATCTCCACCAGTTCCAGCACGAACCTCCACCATGACATTCTTAGCATCTTCAGGGTCTTTAGGAATTAACATAAATTTAATTTCTTCCTCAAGTTCTGGCAATCTTTGCTTGGCTTCATCTAGTTGCATCTTAGCCATTTCGGTCATGTCTGCATCACTTCCATCTGAAATAATTTCGTTTGCTTCTTCAATATTAGCCATCAAAAGAACATATTCATCTCTTTTTCCAGCCAAAGCCTTTAGATCTTTATACTCTTTATTCAACTGTACATAACGCTTCTGATCCAAAATCACATCCGGCTGGATGATTAAATCGGAAATCTCGTCAAAACGTTGTTTTACTATTTGAAGTCTGTCTAACATAGTTGTTGTCCTTATAATTGGAGTGCAAAAATACAAAAAAGATTGCACATTTAAGAATCCATATTTCAGATTTTTTCAGGAGCTATTTCCTGCTGTCCGCTCTATCTTTTTCTAGTCTCGTTTTAAGAACGAGACTAGAAAAAGGATGCCACTTCCATCAGGGCTAGGAATCTGTTTTAGCTACATCAATTCTCTTCCGAAATTTGATTTACCATAAAAATCATAATCCCACCTAAAAGTGCCATAATTAAAAAAGCCCATTTCATACTTAAGGCTTCCGATATAAAACCAACCATTGGCGGAACAATTAAAAAACCAAGATAACCAATAGTAGATATAGAGGTCAATGCCGAACCACTACTTAGATTGTTAGATTTTCCTGCAATACTAAACACCAATGGAACTGTACAAGAAACACCAAAACCTATCAAAACAAAAGCTACAATTGTAGGTATAACGTATGGCAACACAAAGCAGATTAAAAAACCAGTACTAATCATTATGGCGCTGTAAAATAATATGTTTTTAATTCCAAATCGCATTACACCATAATCTCCACAAAAACGCCCTAAGGTAACCGCCGTCATAAAGAAAACAAAAGCAGCAGTTGTTGTTTTTTTGCGAAGCATGCAACACATTTTGAAAATATATTCCACTCCAATCGTACATCGTATTCTCACAAGCCATCGACACAAAACAAATAATAGCAAATTTCAACAAGGTTTTATCTGGCATCGAAAAAAACTTTTTTTGTTCCTTTATAGGCTCCGTTTCTATCGTTAACAAAAGCAAGCCGTTACAGCCAACATTGCTACACTTATTCCTAATAAATGATGTGAAGGATCTATATTTTGTGTCACCATAACATATCCTAAACCTGCTCCTGCAAATCCAGCAAGACTCCAAACAGCATGAAAAGTAGTCATAATCGATTTTGGATACAGCTTTTGTACTTCTAATGCTTGTGTATTCATCGATAAATTCAAAATATTTCTTGATCCACCAAAAATTAAAAGAATAAGAACCAGCTGCCATACAAAAGCAGCAAAACCAGGCAATGCCAAAACTATATTAAACAAAATAGCCCCCAACAACATACAATACCTACTGCTGAATAAATTTAGAATTCATCCTGTAAAAGGCATCGTCAGCATTAATCCAATTGGAAAAGCAAACAAAACTGCTCCAAATTCAGCCTCCGAAAGATTTAATTGTTCTTTTATAGCAGGTATACGTGATGCCCATGAAGAATATCCAAAACCAGATACGAAGAAAAATATAGTAGTAGCTAATCGATAACCTTTAGGAGATTCACATAAAGAATTAAAATAGTTTAAAATCATTAATTATATCCTTTCAATTAAAATGCAAAATTAAGCCTTTTAAATCGGCAAAGAATGTTAAAAATACCTAAAAATATATTGGTATTTTTACTAATTTTGCTCTGAATTGGAGACAAAACTAATTCAATTTGTTTATGAAAAAACTAGCTTCACTACTATCATTATTCTTGATTGCTTCGGCTTGTCAAAAAAATAATTCTACCGAAAAAGATTTAATTAAAAAAGCCAATTGGCTTATTGGAAACTGGGAAAACAAAACCAATCTTGGCACACTTTCTGAAAAATGGGAAAAAGTAAACGACAGTACCTTTAAAGGTCAATCTCTTTTTATAAAAGACAAAGACAGCATCCATAACGAAACTATTCTTCTACAACAAAAAGGTGATATTCTAAGTTATACCACTACAATTAAAGGGCAAAATAATGACAAACCTATCCGTTTTGAACTATTAACAGACAATGAAAACGAACTCGTTTTTAAAAACTTACTGAATGATTATCCCAAAAAAATTAGCTACAAAAAAGCGACAAACAATAGTTTAATTACCGAAATATCAGGAACACAATTTGGAAAACCCAGTATAGAAAAATACACATTGGTAAAAATCAAATAAAACTAAACAAGCTCATTTCTAAAACCTTGCTTACATAAAGC